>CALXGZ010000023.1 GCA_944387975.1 uncultured Faecalibacterium sp. | reverse complement strand
CCGTGCTGGCGATAAAGCCCGCCGTGCCCCAGTTTTCCACCCGGGCGGTGCGGGCCAGATAGTCCTCGCGCGGGGTGCTCAGGTAGAGGTAGGCGCTGCGGGTGCCCGACTCAAAGCTGATGCCCAGGCCCTCCACCGCCGCCTCCAGCACGAAAAGCGGCAGCGAACGGCACACAAAGGCCGCCATCAGCAGCGCCCGCGCCAGGAAAAAAGCCCCCTCGCACAGGACGATGGTGTTGCGGTAGCCGATGCGGTCGGTCAGACGGCCGGCCGGCAGCTCGGCGGCCAGGACGGTGCAGGAGACAGCCGCCTGCAATAAAAAGAACTGGCTGACCGTCATCCCGGCGCTGGTGCGCAGCAGCAGGGCCACAGGCGCAAAAAAGACCAGCCCGTCAAAAAAGGACACGGCGCCAAGGCCGTCCAGCGGACGGCCTGTCGGTACGATATGCTTCATGGTCAAAATACCTCGTGTTCAGTTTGGATGTTCCCCGGGCAAAACGCGCCCGGGCCGCGCCGGTATCCCGGCGCAGCTTGCAGCATTCCGTCCTGAAGTTAAGGCATCTTCACCCGCAGCATAGCGCACGCTTCCTTTCATGGGCTGGTAGTTCAGGGGGATTATAGCATATTTCGTGTATTTATACAAGTTTTTCTATAACTTCTCCGCACCGGTTGACAAGCCGGGCAAAAAAAGTTACTTTATTATTATGTGTACATCATCCGGGAGGGAGGCCGCGCCGTGTCGTTCGATCTGATCCGCAAAATGTCCCTGCGCCGCCAGATCCTCTGGGGCACCCAGCTGTTCACCGCCGTGATCAGCCTGCTGGTGGGCGGCGTGCTCTTCGCGCTGTCCGACTCCTACATCCGCACCACCACCCTCCGCTCGGTGGAGTTCAACCTGCAGCAGATGGCCGCCTCGGTACAGTCCAACCTCGACACCGCGCGCAACCTGCTCAACTGGGCCTCGACGGACAGCACCCTGCGCCGCTACCTCACGGCCGGCCAGCTCACCGGCCCGCTGACCACCTCCGCCTACGAGATCTTCTCGGACCGCTACCTCTCCAGCCAACTGCAAACGCGCATTGTCCGCTTTTTCGTCACCAACGGCAGCGGCCGCTTTTTGCAGCAGGGCAACATCACCTCCTCCGCCGGGCTGAACGCCGCCACCGTCGCCTTGTTCGACGGGCCGGACGACGCCCTTACTTTCGCCGAGGACCCCCTGCTGCCCAGCCACCCGCTGTGCCTGGTGCTGCGGCGGGAGATACGCCCCGACTCCGAAAGATCCTACACGGGCTGGGCCTACCTCGGGCTGGACAGCGCCGTCATCACCGGCGCGGCCGACCACTACATCATGCCGGAGGAGGGCGTGCTCTACTGGCGCATGGGCGAGCAGATCTGGCGGCTCGACGGCCGGCACCTCTCCCTGCTGGAAAACGGCCTCGAGCTTGAGCCCTACGGCGCCAACGGCATGGCCAGCCCCGCCACCAACGTCTCCCGCGTCAGCCGCAACCAGCGGGCCTTTTTGGGCGTGGGGGTGCCGCTGCAGGGCTGGGACGCCGAGCTGATCCAGCTTTTCCCCGAGAGCACCTTCCTCAACCAGCGCATGATCTACCTGCTGCTGATCGGCCTGGGCATCCTGCTGCTGTGGGCCATGAGCGCGCTGCTGGTGCGCTGGCTCGACGCCGTGATCACCCAGCCCGTGGCCGCGCTGCGCCACCGCATCGACGAGATCAGCGAGGGCAACTTCGCCCTCGACCACAGCATCGAGTGGTCCAACGAGCTGGGCGATATCGGCCGCGGCATCAACCACCTGGCCGGCAACGTCGAGGGCCTGCTGGCCCGCCGCCTCGAGGACCAAAAGCGCAAGCAGGACCTGGAATACCAGATGCTGCAAACGGAGATCAACCCCCACTTCATCTACAACACCCTCAACTCCATCCGCTGGATGGCCACCATCCAGAACGCCACCGGCATCGCCGAGATGGTCACGGCCTTCGCGCGCCTGACCAAGAGCGTCTCCAAGAGCACCGAAAAGCTCGTCCCCTTGCAGGAGGAGCTGGCCCTGCTCAACGATTACTTCACCATCCAGCAGTACCGCTACGGCGGCGACATCCAGATCGAAGTCGACCACATCGACGACGAGGCCATCTGCCGCGACTGCATGATCCCGCGCTTCACCTTGCAGCCCCTGGCCGAGAACGCCATTTTCCACGGCCTTGAGCCGAAGGGCGGCTTCGGCAGCGTCCTGCTCGAGATACGCATCAGCCCCGACGGCGGCGACGTGCTGGTCACCATGACCGACGACGGCGTGGGCATGCCCCCCGAGCAGCTGGCCCACCTGCTGGACCCGCCCGAGAACAAGGCCGCCGCCCAGGACAAGATCCGCCACGTCGGCCTGTGGAACGTCCACCGGCGGCTGCAATATGCCTTTGGGGCAAAGTATGGCCTGACGGTCGACAGCGAGGTGGACGTGGGCACCGCGGTGACCATCCGCCTGCCCTACCGCCGCGGCCGGCAAACTACGGAAGGAGGCTGAACCCATGCTGCGTATCTTACTGGCTGACGACGAGCCCCTGGTCCTGATCGGGCTGCAGGGCATGCTCGAGTGGGAAAAGCTGGGCTACACCGTCTGCGGCACCGCCCGCAACGGCAAGCTCGCCCTGGAGGCCATCGAGCGCGAAAAGCCCGACATCGTCATCGCGGACGTCAAGATGCCGGTGATGGACGGGCTGGCCCTGGCCCATGCCTGCCATGAAAAAGGCCCCCTGCCCGTGTTCATCATGCTGACCAGCTCCGAGGATTTCAGCTACGCGCGCCGCGCCATCGAGGCCGGCGTGGTCGACTACCTCGTCAAGATGGACCTGACCCCCAAGAGCCTGTGCGACGCGCTGGCCCGCGCCGCCGAGCAGGTGCAGAAGGAAAAGGCCCTGCACGACCCCATGCCCACCCCCACCGAGATGGCCGCCGGCCTGCGCACCTTGCAGGACCGCTTCCTGATCCGGCTGTACGCGGGGCTGATCCCCGACGAGGCGCAGCTGCGGCGGGAGATGGCGGGCCTTGAGCTGCATCTCGACGCGCCCTGCCTGGTGGTGGCCTGCTGCGAGCTGCACCCCGCCAACCCCGGCCTGACCAGCGAGCAGCAGCTCAAGCTGAACCTGGCCTGCTGCCGCATGCTGGAGACCACCCTGCACAACTACCTGCCCGCCCACGCCACCGGCACCGACGTGCTGCACTTCAACGTCCTGTTCAGCCTGCCCGAGGCCCCCGCCGGCGGCGTCAAGGCCCTGCTGGACCCGCTGCTGAAAAAGGCCAGCCAGATCGTCTACAACTACTTTTCGGTGCGGCTGCGGTGGGCGGTGGGCCGCCCGGCCAATGCGCCGCTGAATTTGTCGCGCCGCTGCCGCGAGCTGGACACTTTGCGCCTGCTGCTGTCCGACAGCGAGCCCATCCTCTTCGCCGACGACGTCGAGAACGACGCCACCGCCTCGAAATTGCAGACGGTGGCCCAGGTCAAGGCCTATATCCGGGACCATCTGTCCGAAAAGCTGACCCTGGCCGACGTGGCCGCCGTCTTCAACTTTTCGCCCGGCTACCTCAGCCAGCTCTTCGGCCGCTACGGGGGCGGCTTTGTCGAATACATCACCGAGGTGCGCGTGGCCGCCGCCAAGGAAATGCTGGAAAAAGGCGACAAGAAGATCTACGAGATCGCCGAGGAGCTTGGCTTTGAAAGCTCCTTCTACTTCTCCAAGGTCTTCAAAAAGGCCACCGGCCTCAGCCCCCGGGAATACCAGCAGAAATGAGGGAGGGACCCATCATGCTATCTGAACGCCTATCCACCCTGCCGGAGGCGCTGCCCGCCTTCCGGCCATGCCCCGCCGCCCGCGAGCGGGACGCCTGGCGCGCCCTGCCCGAAAGCGCCCGCAGCCGCCTGCTGGCCGCCGGCGAGGCCGAGGCCGCCAAGCCCCTGGCCCCGCTGCCGCTGCCGCTCTGGCTCGACTTCATCCGCACCGGCCAGCGCGCCCCCTGGGAGGACGCCTATCTTTCCCGCCGCGCGCGGCTGTGCGCCCTGGCCACCGCCGAGTGCGTCGAATACGAGGGCCGCTTCCTGGACGAGATCGCCGCCACCGCCTGGGCCATCTGCGAGGAGAGCGCCTGGCAGCTGCCGGCCCACAATTCCTATGTCCGCGACACCCCGCAGCTGCCCCTGCCCGACACCGCCCGCCCCCTGATCGACCTCTACGCCGCCGAGAGCGGGGCCCTGCTGGCGGCGCTGCACTACCTGCTCGGCCCCGAGCTGGAGGCCGCCTACCCCGGCCTTGCCACCCGCATCGAGCGCGAGATCCGCGCCCGCATCCTGACGCCCTACCTGCACGACCACTTCTGGTGGATGGGCAACGGGGACGAGCCCATGTGCAACTGGACCAGCTGGTGCACCCAGAACGTACTGCTCTGCTTTTTCCTTTTGCCCAGCGTCAGCGTGGAGGAGCGGCGCGACGCCGTCCGGCAGGCCGCCTACAGCCTCGACTGCTTCCTCAAGGATTACGGCCCCGACGGCTGCTGCAACGAGGGCGCGCAGTACTACCGTCACGCCGGCCTGACCCTCTGGGGCGCGCTGCACATCCTCTCGGCCGCCGCGCCCGAGACCTTCGGCCCCCTCTTCGCCGAGCCCAAGATCAAAAACATCGCCGAGTACATCCTCAACGTGCACGTGGACGGACCCTATTACCTGAACTTCGGGGATTGCAGCCCCCTGGCCGGCCGCTGCGGCGCGCGGGAATACCTCTTCGCCAAGGCGGTGGGCAGCCCGGCCCTGGCCGCCCTGGCCGCCGCCGACTTTGCCGCCGACCCCGACCCCGACCGCCTGACCGCCCAGGACGCCAGCAGCCGCGTCAACCTGTGGTACCGGCTGCTCACCGCCTTCACCGAGGCGGAGCTGCGCGCCTGCCCCGCCGCGGCCCCCGACGCGCCCGACGTGTGGTACCCCAGCGCCGGCGTTTTTGCGGCGCGGCGCGGCGGCTGGGTGCTGGGCGCGAAGATGGGCTCGAACGGCGACAGCCACAACCACAACGACACCGGCAGCATCACCGTCTACAAGGACGGCCGGCCCTTCCTCATCGACATCGGGGTGGAGAGCTACACCCGCAAGACCTTCAGCCCCCAGCGCTATGAGATCTGGACCATGCAGAGCGGCTGGCACAACCTGCCCACCTTCGACGGCATCATGCAGCTGCCCGGCGCGCAGTACGCCGCCCGCGACATCGAGATAGGCGAGGGGCGCATCGCCGCCGAGCTGGCCGGCGCCTACCCGCCCATCCGCGGCCTGACGAGCTACCGGCGCACGGTGTCCGTCGGCGCGGCGGGCGTCAGCCTTGCCGACGAGACCGACTGGCCCGGCGAGGTGGAGCTGACCCTGATGACCGAGCGCCGGCCCCTGCCCTGCGCGGGCGGCCTTGCGCTGGAGGGCCTGGGCACGATCCGCCTGGACAGCCCCGTCGAGATCAGCGTGCAGCCCGTACCGGTCAGCGATGCGCGCCTGCGCACCGCCTGGCCTGGTACCATCTGGAAGATCAGCCTTTATTTTTCCAATACACTACATTTGACCCTGTGCTGAGCGCCAGGGGGAAGGGAGCCTTACCATGGAGACCATCAAGCTGAAAGTCCTGAATCAGACCGGCCACACCCTGATGACCTGCGACGCCGACGAGGCCGTCTCGCTGGTGTATACCGGCGAGTACCAGCTCGGCGACCGCATCGCGATGGAGATCGACCACCCCGGCCAGTTCTGCGTCGTCCAGTTCGAGGATACGATGGACCCGGCCCTGATCTACGTCGTCAAGCGGGAGATCAACTTCTACATCCCCTTCGGCGAGCAGGCCATCACCTACTCGCCCAAGAGCTTCAAGGGCAACCGCCACCTGATCCGGGCGCGGCTGGCCCGCCCCGAGGAGCTGGCCGTCCGCCGCAACCTGGCCCTGAACTGCTACGACCAGCACGGCGACACCGGCTACTACCCCCACGCCTCCGCCAACGTCGAGACCCGCGGCGAGGCGGTGTTCGCCGCGCGCAACGCCATCGACGGCATCTTCGCCAACAGCTCCCACGGGGAGTACCCCTACCAGAGCTGGGGCATCAACCGCGACCCCAACGCCGCGCTGACGCTCGACTTCGGCCGCGAGGTGCTGGTGGACGAGCTGCGCATCACCGAGCGCGCCGACTTCCCCCACGACAACTACTGGACCCGCGCCACCGTCGCCTTCTCCGACGGCAGCACGCTGGATATCCCCCTGGTCAAGAGCCGCAAGCCCCAGAGCGTCTCCTTCCCGGCGCGGCGGGTGCGCAGCCTGGTGCTCAGCGGGCTGATCCAGGCCGAGGGGCCCTCGCCCTTCCCGGCCCTGACCCAGCTGGAGGCCTGGGGCTATGAGTGCTGCGAGAACGGGGAGGCAGAAGGATGAGCTGGTTCGACGCCATTTACGGCCGCCCCGGCCGCGGCGTCGGCCCCGACGAGCCGGAGAAAAAGGGCCTGGCCCGCTTCGCGCAGATCCTGGGCCGCGACTTCGGCCAGCTGATCGCCACGAACTTTGTGACCTGCGTCTGCATCCTGCCGGCGGCGATGGGCGTGTCGCTGGGCGTTATCCTGCTCAACTTCCCCTTCACCCTGCTGGCGGGCCTTGTGACGGGTCTGCCGGCCGGCGCCGGCCTGCTGCTGATGGCCGACTGCTGCATGCGCAGCCTCTGCAACGACCCCTCGCCCTGGATGTACCGCGCCGTGCAGACCGTCAAGACCCGCTGGAAGGCGGCCCTGCCCCTCGGCACGCTGACCGTCACGCTGCTGGGCGGGCTGTGCTTCGTGTGGGCCTTCCTCTTCGCGCTGCTGGACGGCGGCGGCCAGTACCCCGGCGGCGCGGTGCTGGCGTTCCTCGGCTTCGACATGCTGGCGCTGGCGGTGGGCGGGGGCCTGGCGCTGGCGGTACTGGTGGCCGCAGCCCCCTCGGACCTGCGCCTGGGCGAGCTGTTCCGCGGCGCGGGGCACATGCTGCTGTTGGCCCCGGCCCGCTCCATCGGGGGCAGCGCGGTGCTTTTCGCCGGCGCGGCGGTGCTGATCGTCTTTTTCCCGGTCAGCACCTTCTGGGCCATCCTCTTCGGCTTCTGGCTGCCGGTGCTGGTGGCCATGCAGCTGTTCTTCCCCGTGCTGCGCCGCCTCTATGACCTCGAGGTGGAGGCCGCCGAGACCGCCCCCGAGCCCGACGCCGCCCTGACCGAAAAGCAGAAAAAGGCCGCCCGCCGCGCCAACTGGTGGCACTACCACTGGGGCCTGGTGGTGGCGGTGGCGGTGCTGGCTTCGTCCGTGGTCTACGTCATCCACGGGCTGAACACCACGATCGACCCTGATTACTCCGTGGCGGTGGTCACCGCCGACACCCTGCCCGACGCCTCGGCCCAGCGGCTGCAGGCCGCGCTGGAAGCCTACGGCGAGGACCGCAACCGCGACGGCGTCGTCCTGGTGGAGCTGAACGTCTACACCTGGAGCGCGGACGCCTCCCTCACCGACATGAACAGCCAGATGGCGGGCGCCACGCGCATGAACACCGACCTCGCCAACGGCTCCAGCGGCATCTGGATCCTGGCCGACCCCGCCGGCTTCGAGGAAGCCTACGGCGCGCTGAGCGAGACGCTGGGCGCGGACTGGGAAAGCCAGCTCTACAGCTGGGCCGACGTCCCCGCCCTGGCGAACGCCGACCTTGGCAGCTACGACACCACGGCCGACGGCTCGGCCAGCCAGTCCGTGCAGGAGCTGTTCGCCGGTTACAAGGTCGCCGTCCTGGACGATTCCGCCGGGCTGTGGGCCGCCCTGACCGCGCAGGGCGAATAAAACGCTATTTTGTCGCTCTGCTAATAGTTCCTGGCCGGATAGCGCTTGTTTTCACCCCGCGGCGGGTGTATCCTTAAGCCGCGGGCAGGGCAGCGGCGACCCCGGGCCCGACGGTCCTTCATAAGCAATACAGACAACACACGCAGATAAGGGGCGGCCTCCGACGGGGCCGCCCCTTATTTGCCGCCGCGTTTTCCACACGCAGCGCCCAATATGTGGAAAAACTCCCTCGCGCCGCCACGGCACGGGGGAGTTTGCGTGTTTACATATAGGCGTGGAACACCACCGTCGCGATCTGGAAATAGATCAGCAGGCTGCAGCAGTCCACGATGGTGGAGAGGAAGGGGTTGGCCATGATGGCGGGGTCGAAGCCCAGCTTTTTGGCCCCCAGGGGCAGCAGGCCGCCCACCAGCTTTGCCAAAATGATGCTGAGGAACAGCGCCAGGCTGACCACCACGACGTAATCCATGACGTTGGGGTACTGCCCGCCGCCAAAGACGCCGTACATCAGCCAGATGCGCAGGCCGTTGGCCGCGCCCAGCGCCAGGCCCACGATCATGGACACGCGCAGCTCCTTGTACACCACCTTCAAAAAGTCCGCCGGCTCGATCTCGTCCAGGGCCAGCCCGCGCACCATCTGCGTGCTGACCTGGTTGCCGCAGTTGCCGGCGGTACCCATCAGCATGGGCATGAAGGACACCAGCAGCGGCAGCGCCACAAAGGCCTGCTCGTAATGGGTGGTGACCATGCCGGTGAAGGTGGCCGACAGCATCAGGATCATCAGCCAGGGGATGCGCTGTTTGGCGTGGGTCCACACGCTGGTGCCAAAGTAGGTGGTGGCCTCGTCGTCGGGCAGGATGGCCGCCATCTTCTGCATATCCTCGGTGGATTCCTCGGTCAGGACGTCGATGGCGTCGTCGATGGTGATGATGCCGACGAACATGCCCTCGTTGTCCAGCACGGGCATGGCGGTAAAGTCGTAGCGCTGCATCTCGCGCGAGACGAACTCCTGGTCGTCGGTGACGCGCACCGCGATGACGTTCTCGTCCATGATCTCGGTGATGGGGGTATCCAGCTCAGCCAGCAGCAAACTGCGCACCGACACGATGCCCAGCAGGCGGTTCTTCTCCACCACGTAGCAGGTGTACAGCGTCTCGGCCTGCTCGCCCTGCTGGCGTATGGCCGCGAAGGCCTGCTTGACGTCCATCTCCTTGCGCAGGCGGACGTACTCCAGGGTCATCAGGCTGCCGGCCGAATTCTCGGGGTAGTGCAGCAGCTTATTCAGGCTCTCGCGCGTTTGCGGCGAGGATTTTTCCAGCACGCGCTTGACCACGCCCGCGGGCATATCCTCCAGCAGGTCGGCGGCGTCGTCCAGGCTCATCTCCTCGATGGCGGTGATCAGCTCGATGTCGGTGAACTCATCCACCAGCTCATCCCGCGCCTCGTCCGACATATAGGTAAACACCTCGGTGGCGACTTCCTTTTTCAGCAGCCGGAACACCACCAGGCGGTTGTTCTCGTCCAGTTCTTCCAGCAGCTCGGCCAGGTCGGCGGGCTGCATATCCTCGGTGACCTCGCGCAGCTTGACGTACTGCTTTTTCACCAGCAGCTTCAGCAGGCGGCTTTTGGTCAGCTTGTTGGGCGCGGGCGGGGCCTCGCGGGCCTCCTCCTTTTCGGCGTCGCGCACGTCCTGGCGCAGGTCCTCGGCGGCCTCTTTATCGTTCAGGTCGCGGGCCAGCTTTTCCCGCACTTCGGCGGGGATATCGGCGGGCAGCTCCTGGGCGGGCATTTCGAGATGCTCATCCAGCTGCCCCGTGCCGAAGGCGTCTTTTTCCTTTTCATCCATGGGTCCATACCTCCTTACACGCTCGTAACACAGGAGGGTACAGCCCATCGGAACACAAAAAACGCGCAGCCTGCCGGCCGGCCCGGGCCCGCCGGCCCCGCCGTCCGCTGTGCTGCGCCTGCCGTGCGCGCCCGCGCGGGAACAGGGGAGCCCCACAGCTCCCCTTCGCACAGGCCTATCCCGGCGTCACCATGGCGGTGAACGCAGCTTTTTCATGTTCCGACGCGCTATACCGCTCGGATCTACTATGATCCGGGTCCATCGTTCTGCGTTCACCTCCCGCATGTGATCTCGTTTTGATTATAACGCGCCCAGCACAGCCGGTCAACCCCCCAACGAAATTTTACATGGCGCGGGTTTACACCCCTCTCAGTCTCGCCGCCCTGCGGCCATGCCAAAAAGGGCGCAAAAAAGCGCCCGCAGTACGGGCGCTCGCGCAGTGTTCCGCAGGACTTTCTTCAAACGCATAAAAATCCCACAGAAGTATCGTTCTTTATTTGTCGTAGTCCCTGTAAACCGCCTCCAGCAGGGCCAGGTCGCAGCATCTCGCCTTTACTCTCCGGTCGTAGGCGGTTAAAGCGGCGTCCGGGGAGAAAATCAGCCTTCGCAGATTTTCAGCCGTCCTCTGTATATTGTCCCAGTCCTTCTTGATCTCCTCATACTGATTTTGCAGCAGGCGTCTGTATTTGGGGTCTTTTTCCTGCGCTATGTCTTTGAGCAGGAGCGCGCTGTCCGGTACGGGGATCATATTGTTAAAATTGATCGCCCCATATTTGCCCTGTCCTATTTTTCGAAAGTCCTTCCCATTCTTCATATTTTGATGCTTGGGTTTGGGCGAGGTAAAGGGGGCATAATAGGCGATAGAGCCAATTTGCAGAACGACCCCAACATAAGGGCGGCTCTCATTTTTATTTTCTTCTACTTTTGTTTCGTATTGACGCAAAAATGTGATATAGTCGTCCCTGATATGATAAAACCGCATATTGGCTCCTATGTGCAAAAAATGGGGACGATCCCTCGTCCCCACATTTTTCAGTTTCCACTTTATGGTAGGAACTCACCAGCTTTTTTGGGTCCTCTCTTCAATGGCGGAGGCTCGCCGCTTTTTCAGGTTCCCACTTGTTGGTAGGGACTCACCGCTTTTGAAAGGGCGCAGGCTTTGCCTGTTCTTTCATTTATATTATACTCCAAAACAGACGTGATTACAATAGCTTCCCTTCCTCATGATCTAAATTTTTTGTAAACACGCAAAAAACGCCCCGCCTTCCATCGGGAAAGCGGGGCGCTTTTATGTCAGCTTAGGCTCCGGCCCGGCTTACGCGCAGGCTTTGCCGCCGCAGTCAGGGCGTACGATTACTTGTACAGCTCGACCAGGCGGGTCAGGTGCTCGTAGCGGGCCTCGGCGGCCTTCTGGTTCTCGGCGAACAGCTTCTGTGCACGCTCGGGGAAGGCGCGGGTCAGGCGGCTGTAACGGGTCTCGGTAGCCAGCAGGTTCTGGTACTTCTCGGCGTCGACAGCTTTCGAGGTGAGGGTGAAGGGGTTCTTGCCCTGGGCCTTCAGCGCGGGGTTGAAGGTGAACAGGTTCCAGTAACCGGACTCGACCGCCTTCTTCATCTCGTTCTGGCAGTTGGTCATGCCGCCCTTGATGCCGTGCAGCTCGCAGGGGGCGTAGCCGATGATCAGGGACGGGCCGGGGTAAGCCTCAGCCTCGGAGATAGCCTTGATGGCCTGGTTGGGGTTGGCGCCCAGGGCGATCTGCGCGACGTAGATGTAGCCGTAGGTCATGCAGATCTCAGACAGGCTCTTCTTGCTGATCTCCTTGCCGGCGGCTGCGAACTGGCACACCTCGCCAATGTTCGAAGCCTTCGAGGCCTGTCCGCCGGTGTTGGAATACATCTCGGTGTCGAAGACCATGACGTTGACATCCTCGCCGGAAGCCAGGACGTGGTCCAGGCCGCCGTAGCCGATGTCGTATGCCCAGCCGTCGCCGCCCAAGATCCACACGGACTTCTTGGCGATGTACTGCTTGCTCTTCAGCACCTCAGCGGACTTGGCGCAGCCTGCGGCAGCGGCCTTCTCCAGCTCGGCGATCAGGGCCTTGGCGGGGGCGTCGTTGGCGCGGGTGTTGTTCTTGGTCTCGATGAACTTGGCGTAAGCAGCCTTCAGCTCGTCCGAAGCCTTGTCGGAGTTGACGATCTCGTCGATCTCGCGGATCAGGTTCTCACGGACGGTCTTCTGGCCCAGATACAGGCCCAGGCCGTGCTCGGCGTTGTCCTCGAACAGCGAGTTGATCCAGGCGGGGCCGTGGCCGCTGTCCTTGTTCACGGTGTAGGGGGAGATGGCCGCGGTGCCGCCCCAGATGGACGAGCAGCCGGTGGCGTTGGTGATGTACATCTTCTCACCGAACAGCTGGGTGATCAGACGTGCGTAAGAGGTCTCGGCGCAGCCCGCGCAGGAGCCCGAGAACTCCAGCAGCGGCTGGTTGAACTGCGAGCCGATGACGGTGTCGTCCGCGAACTTGCTGGGCTTCTTGGAGATGTTGGCGACGCAGTAGTCGAAGACTTCCTGCTCGGCAGCCTGGCTCTCCTGCGGGACCATGGTGATGGCCTTGGTCGGGCAGACGGTGACGCACTCGCCGCAGCCCATGCAGTCCAGCGGCGAAACAGCCATCACGAACTTGTACTCGTTGGCGGGCTTGTTGTCGCGGTACTTGGTCTGGGCGGGGGCGGCGGCCAGCTCCTCAGCGGTCAGCTGGAAGGGACGGATGGTCGCGTGCGAGCAGACGAAGGCGCACTGGGTGCACTGGATGCACTTTTCGGCATCCCATTCGGGCACCATGACGGCGGTGCCGCGCTTTTCGTAAGCGGAAGCGCCCAGCTCCCATTCGCCGTTGGCGTTATGCGCAAAGGCGGAAACGGGCAGGCTGTCGCCGTCCATGCGGGCCACGGGTTCCATGACCTCGCGCACCATCTTGACCAGCGGGGCGGGGCCCTTCAGGTCCTTGGCGGGGGCGTCCGGCGCGGGGTTGGACCAGGAGGCGGGCACCTCGACCTTATGCACGGCGTCCACGCCGGCGTCGATGGCCTTGTAGTTCATCTCAACGACAGCGTCGCCCTTCTTGCCGTAGCTCTTCTTGGCGGCCTGCTTCATGTAATCGACGGCCTCGTCGATGGGCATGATGTCGGCCAGCTTGAAGAAGGCGCTCTGCAGGATGGTGTTGGTGCGCTTGCCCATGCCGATCTCGATGGCCTTGTCGATGGCGTTGATGGTGTACAGCTGGATGTTGTTGTCGGCGATGTACTTCTTGTCCGCCGCGTTCAGGTGCTGGTCCAGTTCCTCATCGGTCCACTGGCAGTTGATCATGAACACGCCGCCGGGCTTGACGTCCTGGACCATCTTCATGCCCATGTTGACGTAAGCGGGGTTGTGGCAGGCCACGAAGTCAGCCTGGTTGATGTAGT
>CALXGZ010000022.1 GCA_944387975.1 uncultured Faecalibacterium sp. | reverse complement strand
CTGCATCACCAACATCCACCTGCTCAAGGACGCCCCCTACTTCGAGCGCTGATCGCCCCCGCCCACACCCCCGCATGAACAAGACCCTCCCCGGCCGGGGAGGGTCTTTTTGCGTGCTGTGGTTTTTACAGGAGCATGTGCAGAATATTCGCCAGGCTATCCGCCAGGACGATCTCAGGGCCGTTTGCGCCCTGCTTGAAACGATAGGGGCAGCCCTCTTCTGTCAAAGCCTGGTTCATCGCGCTTATGGCTGCATTCAGCGTGGTGCCGCCTTCGCCGATGAGCGTGCAGCCATCCGCGCCGCTGCTGTTGCCAACAGCCGCATTGGGGCCTTTTTGCCAATAGCAGCTCGTGATCTTGCCGCTGCCAGAGCTGTTATATCCCACTATGCCGCCGGCATAAATACCTCCCGTCACGTGATCGCCCGCAAAGCAGCAGCCTGTGATGGCGCCAGTGTTATCTCCCGCCACGCCGCCGGCAAAGGCATCCTCATTAATGGCAGTCACGCTGCCACCCGACACCATGCAGCCGGTAATCGTTCCATAGTTGTCTCCCACCATGCCGCCGACGTAATCATTGCCGGAAACGCCGCCCGACACCATGCAGCCGGTAATCGTTCCATCGTTCTGCCCCGCCACGCCGCCGACGCGGCAATTGCCGGAAATGCTTGCAATTTCCAGGTTCAGATTTTCAACCGTTCCGTTGAGACCTACATAGCCAAACAGCCCAACACAATCTGCGGCTGGTGTGTTTACAGTTAATCCGGAGATGGTGTGTCCCTGCCCGTCAAAGATGCCAGCGTAGCCCCCATAATCACCATAACCATAATCACTGTGGCCGATGGGGGTCCAGGTCTTGCCTGACAAGTTAATGTCGTCGGTCAGGGTGCAGTTTAACGACAGGTTGTTCTGTGCCACTGCGTTCCACGCCAGCAGGCCGTCGGCGGAAGATACGGTATAGGTCTTGCCGTCCGGAGATACGGTGTAGCCCTTGTCTTTAAAGGTCACGGTGACGGTCGTGTTTGTTCCCGCCGAGACGTTATTGGCCGTATATGTATAGGTACCGTTGGCATCCGGTGTCACCCCCAGCTCGGACAATGAGTATGCGGTGCTGCCAACCATCACGGTATCATCAACAATGTACCCGGCATTGGGCGTAATTGTAAACGTGACCGAATAAGTTTCGTCAGGGTTTTTCGTAACCGTATAAGTAACTCTGCCATTTTCAGATGTTGTAATACTAAACTGGGGTTCCGTGGGGGTGGGGGTGGTGTTTCCGGTGTCGCCGCTGCCGCCGCCCTGGCTGGTGCTTCCGGACGAGCTGCCGAGCAAATCGGACGATGCTGCGTCATCTTGTTCCCACGGGCAGCCGGTGAGCATGCCCGCTGTAAAAATGGCCGCCAGCGAAAGAGCGGCCAAACGTTTGATTTGCATGTGCTTTCCTCCCTCGCGTCCGAAAAGGTATACAAATCCGGACCAAGGGGGACTTTTCCGGACGCGCAGAAATTGATTGAAACACAGCGCTTTTTCTGGTATAATAACGGCAGAAATTTTCGTCCGGAAAAGTATACTTTTTCCGGAAAGGTAACTTTTTCGGACCGGACAAGCCCAAAAAGCCCCCGTCTTCTCGCGCAGAGAGGGCGGGGGTCTTTGCGGTGCGCGCCTCGAATTTGACCTGCCCTTGACATTCCCGCCAAATGATGCTATCTTGATAGTGGGGCAGTTTGCACGCCGCCGGCGTGGCTGGCCCCATCAAGAAAGGATGTTGTACTATGACGACAGCTCTGTATCACTATAGACGGCTGTGGGCCGCGCTGCTGGCTTTTGCGGCGCTGGCCTTCGGGTGCCTGACCGCCGCGGCCGAGCCGGGCGTCACCGCCAGCCTGTCGGTGGCCGTCAGCTTCTGGGATGAGGACAGTCAGGCCCCCTCGGTCGTGAACGACGGCGTGGACGACCACCGCACCGCCACCCTGATCCGCCAATCCAACGGTACCTATACCCTCCAGCTGCCCATCCAGACCGTCTCGACGGTGGTCTTTACCGGCCATCTGTCCGGCCTGACCATCGGGGATATCCCCTATGACGGCGAGGTATCCGGCAGCCTCGACGACGGCACCGCCGTCCTGACCATCCGCAACCTGCCCTCGTCGGTCCTGACGGGCAGCAACATCAGCCGCTCGCTGCTGGTCACCTGCGCCATCGAAATGGACGTGGACCTGCTGGGCGAGACGAGCCACACCGCGCGGATGTGCATCGCCGTGCTGTGACCGCCCTCTTGACCGCAGGGCCATGAAAAGGCTGCGGGGCCAAAGCGGCCTGCCGCAGTCTTTTTTTGCCCTCTGCCGACCTGAAAGGAGTCTTGCCTCTTGCCGAATGAACCCAGGAAAGTCCTCTGCATCCACAGCTTCGCGGGGGCGGGGCGGTGCAGCCTGTCCATCATCACGCCGGTGCTGGCCGCCATGGGCTTCCAGCCCGTCGCCCTGCCCACCGTTTTGCTTTCCACCCACACCGGGGGCCTGGGCCAGCCCGCCCGGCTGGACTGCTGCGGCTGGTGTCATGAGGCCCTCGCCCACTACCACGCCCTGGGCTTCGCGCCCGACTGCATCTATACCGGCTACCTCGGCAGCCCGGCCCTGACCGAGCTGGCGGCCGAGGCCTTCCGCCTCTGGCCCGACGCCTATAAGGTGCTGGACCCCGCCGTCGCCGACGGCGGCAGGCTCTACGCCGGCATCAGCCCCGAGGCCTTCGAGGGGGTGCGGGCGCTGGCGGGCATGGCCGACGTCATCCTGCCCAACCTGACCGAGGCAAAGCTGCTGCTCGGCCTCGACCCCGCCGAGCCGGCCGGCCCGGTGGACGGCGAAGAGGCCCTCGCCCTCGCCGGGCAGCTGGCGGCAGAGGGCCGGCAGGCCCTCGTCACCGGCATCCCGATGGGGCGGTACATCGGCTGCGCGGGCGGCGGGACCGACCCCTTCGTGGTGCGCCACCTGCGGGTCGGGCGCAATTATCACGGCACCGGGGACCTGTTCGGGGCCATCGTGACCGGAGCGCTGCTGCGGGGCAACGCCCTGTCGGCGGCGGCCGACGCGGCAGCCGGCTTTGTGGCCCAGGCCATCCAGAACACGCCCCCCACCGCCGACGAGCGGTACGGCGTCTGGTTCGAGCCGCTGCTGGCCCGTCTGGCCCCGCAGTCGTGAGAGGAGGCAGCCATGGAACACAAACCCACCCTGAACATCGTCCTGGTCGAGCCGCGCATCCCCCAGAACACCGGCAACGTGGCCCGCACCTGCGCCTGCACCGCCTGCCGGCTGCATCTGGTGGGGCCGATGGGCTTT
>CALXGZ010000021.1 GCA_944387975.1 uncultured Faecalibacterium sp. | reverse complement strand
GCGCCGGTCTTGGGGCCGCGGGCGAACTGCTTGATTATAATAGCACAACCGGGCCCCAAAGTCAAGCCCGGAAATCACATTTATGGGCTTTCATACAAAAACCCGGGCGGCATATCCTGTACTGTATCCCTTTGCAGACAGGAGGCATTCTATGCAGCGATCCTTCCCTACACTCCGGGCCGCGGCGCGCTGGCTGCTGCTGGCCGCCGTCAGCGCCGCCGCCGGCTTTGCCCTGGGGGTGGCGGCCAGCCGGCCCGCCCCTCTCAGCCAGGCGGCCGTCATCCCTACCCCGCCCCCCGCCGGCCAGCCTGCGCCGGGCCGGGGCCCGGGCGGCTCCTCCCTCCCCGGCGCGGCCCCGCCCGCCTCCCAGGCCGAGCTGCCCCCGCTGGTCTGCCTGACCTTCGACGACGGCCCCAGCCGGACCACCCCCGCCGTCCTGGCGGCCCTGGAGGAGGCGGAGGTGCCCGCCACCTTTTTTGTGGTGGCCAACGAGAACAACGAGAGCTACCTGCCCCTGATCCGGCAGGCGGCGCAGGCGGGGTGCGAGATCGCTTTGCACTCTGCCTCCCACCGGTACAGCGACATCTACCGCAGCGCCGACGCCTTTTGGGAGGACATCGCCCTGCTGCGCCAGCGCATCGCCCCCTATGTGGACGACGGCGAGGTCCGCTGCCTGCGGTTCCCCGGGGGCAGCACCAACACCGTCAGCCGCAAATACGGCGGGGACGCCCTCATGGGCCAGCTGAAGGAGCAGGCGGAGGAACAGGGCTGGCGCTGGGTGGACTGGAACGTCTCGGCCGAGGACGCCGCCGGCAAAAAGCTGTCGGCGGAGGAGGTCTGCCGCAACGTCACCGGGGGCAGCGCCGGGCTGGAGCGGTGCATCGTCCTGATGCACGACTCGGCCACCACCGGCACCACCGCCGAGGCCCTGCCCTCCATCATCCGCTGGTACAAGGAGGAGGGCTACGCCTTCTGCACCGTGTCCCAGCTGTACGACGCCCTGGAGTAACAGAAAACCGCCGTCCGGCCCTGCCTGACAGCGGTTTTTTGCATTACGCCAGCAGCGCCCACAGCCCCAGCAGGGCCGCCAGGAAAACCAGGTTGGACGCCGTGAACAGGAGGAAGTACCTGCCTTTGCCCTCCGGCTCTTCCCGGGCGATCTGCCGGTAGGAGATCAGGCTGGCCATGGAGGCGATCAGGGTGCCCAGGCCCCCCAGGTTGGTGCCCACGATCAGGGCCTGCACGTCCTGGGTGAAGCCGGACAGCAGCAGCGCTGCCGGCACATTGCTGGTCACCTGGCTGGCCAGCACCGACACCAGCACCTCCCGCCCGGCGATGACCTGCCCCAGCCAGGCCGAAAAGGCAGGCACCCGCCCCAGGTTGCCAATGAAGAGGAAGAAGGCCACAAAGGTCAGCAGCAGCGAGTAATCCACCCGGGCCAGGGTGGCGCGGTCGGCCAGGAGGGTGGCGGCCAGCACCGCGGCAAAGGCCGCCCCGTAGGGCACCGCCCGCATCACCGCCAGCAGGCAGACCACAAAGAGGGCTGCGTCCATCCAGACGATCCGCCGGTCGGCCCGCAGGCCCGGCCGCGGCGCCAGGAAGGGCCCTCCCGTCCCCTTGCGCACCGGGCTGCCGCCCCGGCACAGCCACACCGCCCAGGCGGCCAGCATCCCCAGCGACAGCAGGGTGTAGGGCAGCATCAGGGCCACGAACGCCCCCATGCCCATGCCGCTGCGGCCGTACAGGTACAGGTTCTGGGGGTTGCCGATGGGGGTCAGCATGCTGCCCAGGTTGGCCCCGATGGTCTGCATGCACACCACCGGCAGGATCAGCTTCTGCCGCGCCTCAGGGCCCAGGCTGTCCAGCACCACAAAGGCGAAGGGCACAAAGGTCAGCAGCGAGACGTCGTTGGTGATGAACATGCTGCCAAAAAAGCACAGCCCCACCAGTACCAACACCAGCTGCAGGGTGCCCCCGGTCAGGGCCAGCAGGGCCCGGCCCATCCGGTCGAACACCCCCTGCTGCCGCAGCCCCGCCATCACCGTCATCAGGGAAAAGAGGATGGCCAGCGTGCGGTAGTCGATGTAGCCAAGGTATGCCCCATCCGGGGGCACAAAAAACGCGGAGACCACCGCCAAAACCGCCGCCACCGAGAGGACGGCCTCCTGTTTGACGAAACGTATCAACTTTGTCATGATTCCCACCCGTTGTTCCGGCCTGCCGGAGCGCGCCTGCCCCAGGACAGGCCAAAGGGAGCGGCGCCCTGCGGAGCCGCTCCCCTCTTGTGTTTACTGTTTTGCGGCGATAAAGGTGCTGAAGGCACGGTAGGCCATGTACAGGTCGTTCTTGCTGACCACCTCGAAGGGCGAGTGCATGGACAGCACCGGCACGCCGATGTCCACCACGGCGATGCCGCTGTGGGCCACCTCGGTGGCCACGGTGCCGCCGCCGCCCAGGTCGATGCGGCCCAGCTCGCCGATCTGCCAGGCCACGCCGGCGGCGTCCATCATCCGGGTCAGATAGCCCATCTGCTCGGCGGAGGCGTCGTTGGCGCCGCTCTTGCCGCGGCTGCCGGTGTACTTGAAGAAGGCCACGCCCCGGCCGGCGTAGGTGCCGTTCTGGGGCTCGAAGGCGCTGGACCAGGTGGGGTCGTAGGCGGCGGTGACGTCCGCCGACAGGCACAGGCTGGCCCGGAAAGCCCGGATGTCGTCCGCGCCCTGCATCCGGCAGAGCTGGCGCAGCCAGTCGAAGGTGTAGGTGCTGCCCATGCCGGTGATGCCGTAGCTGCCGATCTCTTCCTTGTCCGCCAGGACGCAGATGGTGGTGAAGGCGGGGTCCTTGACCTCGATCTCGGCCATCAGGGCGGCGTAGGCGTCCACGCGGTCGTCCTGGCCGTAGCCGCCCACCATCGAGCGGTCAAAGCCGATGTCGCGGGCGGGGCTGGCGGGCACGACCTCCAGCTCGGCGCGGGTGAAGTCCTTCTCGGTGATGCCGTACTTCTCGTTCAGCAGGATCATGGTCTGCAGCTTGACCTTCTCCTTGACCTCCTCGTCGGCCACGGCCTCCGAGCCGATCAGGATGTTCAGCTCCTCGCCCTTGATGCCGTCGGACAGCTCCCGCTTGTTCTGCTCGGCGCCCAGGTGGGGCAGCAGGTCCGTGATGCAGAAGACGGGGTCGCCCGCGTCCTCGCCCACCTGCACGGTGACGGTGCTGCCGTCGGCGCGGGTGAACACGCCGTGGATGGCCAGGGGCATGGTGCCCCACTGGTACTTGCGGATGCCGCCGTAGTAGTGGGTCTTCAGCAGGCTGAAGTGCGCCGCCTCATACAGGGGGTTGGGGCGGATGTCCAGCCGGGGCGCGTCGATGTGGGCGATGACCAGGTGGAAGCCGTCCTCCATCGAGCGGCTGCCGATGGTGCCGCACAGCACCGCCTTGCCCTCGTGGATCCAGTACACCTTTTCGCCGGGGGCGTACTGCTTGCGGTCGTCGTACAGCTGGTAGCCGGCGGCCTTCAGGGCAGCCTCGGCGTAGACGGCCACCTCGCGCTCGGTCTTGCAGCGGGTCAAAAAGTCCTTGTAGCCCTCGCTGAACGCGGCGGCCGCCTGCTTGACGGCGGCGTCCTTGTCGCTGGCGTACGCGGGCTCATACAGCAGGGCCTTGGCCTTCTGCTGTGCTTCGGTCAATTCTTTCATTTCTACCTATCCCTTTCTTGACATTCCCGGGCCCCGCGCCGTTTCGCCGTGCGCGGGGCCCGTGGTTTATATACTGGGGCCGTCCAGCTCCGTATAGCGTTCGTAGCAGTGGAGGATCTTCTCCACGTAGTGGTTCATGCGGCTGTAGGGGAAGCTGGGCAGGGTCTTGCCGTCGCCGGTGTAGTCCTCGTGGGCCAGCAGGCCGTCCACCGTGCCCCAGCCGCTGTGGTAGGCGGCCGCGGCGGTGGCCACGTCCCCGCCGTAGCGGTCCAGGCACAGCCGCAGGTAATAGGCCCCAAAGCGCACCGCGCAGGCCGGGTCGAACAGGTCGTCGAAGGTCAGCGGCTCGTCGGGGGCGATCTTCGATTTGATCCACTCGAAGGTGTCCTCGGTCATCTGCATCAGGCCGCGGGCCCCCACGCTGGAGACGGCCCCGGGGTCGAAGCTGCTCTCGGTGCGCACAAAGCTGTACACCAGCAGCGGGTCCAGCGCGTATTCGCCGGCGTATTGCTCGATGATGCCGGCGTAGCGGCAGGGGTACAGCTGCTGCTCCGCCTTGCGCAGGGCCATGGGCAGGCAGGCGGCCAGCACCGCCGCCAGCATCAGGGCCAGTATCTTTGTATGCAGTTTCAAAGCGGGCTGCCGGCCCCCCTTTCCGCCCCGGCCAGCAGCCGGGCCGCGAGGGCCTCGGCCTTTTGGCGCAGTTCTTCTTTGCTGCCGGCGTTCTCCAGCAGGATGTCGGCCCGCGCCGCAAGGGCCGCGGCGGGCAGCTGCGCGTCCAGGCGGCGGCGGGCCATTTCGGCGCTGATGCCGTCCCGCGCCACGATGCGCGCGACGCTGGCCTCGTAGGGCGCGCTGACCACCACCAGCGTATCCCAGCAGCCGTCCAGGATGCTGCCCACCAGCACCGCCCCGTCGATGACGAACAGCGGGCAGCCCGCGTCCTGCGCGGCCTGCCGCGCCTGGCCGATCCTCTGCACGATGGCCGGGTGGGTCAGCGCGTCGAGGGCGGCCTTGCCCTCGGGGGTGGCGAAGGCGCGGTCGGCCAGCAGCCGCCGGTCCAGCGTGCCGTCCGCCCGCAGGATATCCGCGCCGAAGCGCCCGGCCAGCTGCGCCAGCAGCGGCGAGCCGGGCAGCAATATCTCCCGCGAGATGCGGTCGGCGTCGGCCACCGGCACGCCGTGCGCGGCAAAGACCGCCGTCACCGTCGATTTGCCGCAGCCGCTGCGGCCCGTAATGGCGACCGTCCTCATAGCTTCACCACCCGGAAAGCCGCGGCCCGCACCAGGCGGTTGTACACCGCCATCGAGACGCCGTCACGGCGGGGGCAGCGGGCGTAGACCACCCGGTCCCCCTGTTCGTCCAGCGCGCGCAGGCAGCGGAAGATGTGCCGCGCCTGGCTGGCGCCGTCGCCCTCGCGGCCGTACTCCACGCAGGGGTACGGGGCCAGCTGCGCCGCCTCGCCGTCAAAGCACAGGCACGCGGGGTCCTGCCCGGCGTGGGCGTCGACGTAGGCCTTGAACTGCGCAAAGCTGCCCTCCAGGATGGTGATGTCGGCCTTGGGGGCGTAGTGCTTATACTTCATGCCGGGGCTGCGGGCCACCTCGCCCTCGGCCAGCTTTTCGAGGATGGCCGGGGACAGTTCCACCTCCTCGCCGAGGGCGCGCTCCAGCTCCTCGAGGGTGATGCGCCCGGGGCGGAAGAGGGTGGGCTTTGCCCCCACGACGGACACGACGGTGGATTCGACCCCCACGTCGCAGGGCCCGCCGTCCAAAATCAGCGGCAGGCGGCCCTGCATGTCGGCCCAGACGTCCTGGGCGGTGGTGGGGCTGGGCTTGCCCGACAGGTTCGCCGACGGGGCCGCAAAGGCGCAGCCGCTGGCCTCGATCACCTGGCGCACCACCGGGTGGCTGGGCATGCGTATGCCCACCGTGTCCAGCCCGGCGCAGCACTCGTCCGCCACCTCGGGCCCGCGGGGCATGATGATGGTCAGCGGCCCGGGCCAGAAGGCCGCGGCCAGCAGCTGGGCCCGCTCGGGGAACTCACTGACCAGGCCCGGCAGCATCTTCACATCGTCGATGTGCACGATCAGGGGGTTATCCTGGGGGCGGCCCTTGGCCGCGAATATCTTTTGTACCGCGCTGCCGTTGCGGGCGTCCGCGGCGATGCCGTAGACCGTCTCGGTGGGCAGCGCGACGATCTGTCCCTGCCGCAGCAGCTGGGCGGCGCGGGCCACGCCCGCCGCGTCCGCCGGGCAGAGAAGGGTTTCGATGCTCATGGTTCGATTACGCTTTCTATTATGATTGCAGTTTGCTCAGTTTTTCGGCCTGCTCGCGCAGGATCAGCGTGTCCAGCACCTCGTCCAGGTTGCCGTCCATGATCTTGCCGAGGTTGTGGACGGTCAGGCCGATGCGGTGGTCGGTGCAGCGGTCCTGCGGGAAGTTGTAGGTGCGTATCTTCTCGCTGCGGTCCCCCGCGCCCACCTGGGCCTGGCGGCCGGCGTTGATGGCGCTCTGCTGTTCGGCCTTTTTTTCGGCCAGCAGGCGGCTGCGCAGGATCTCGAGGGCTTTGTCCTTGTTCTGGAACTGGCTGCGCTCGTTCTGGCATTCCACCACCATGCCGGTGGGCAGGTGGGTGATGCGGATGGCGCTGGACGTTTTATTGATATGCTGGCCGCCCGCGCCGGATGAGCGGAAGGTGTCGATGCGCAGGTCCTTCATGTCCAGCTGGACCTCCACCTCCTCGGCCTGGGGCAGCACGGCCACCGTGGCCGTCGAGGTGTGGATGCGGCCCTGCGTCTCGGTGTCGGGCACGCGCTGCACGCGGTGCACCCCGCTCTCGAACTTGAGGCGGCTGTAGGCCCCCGGCCCGTCGACGGCAAAGACGGCCTCCCGCACGCCGCCCAGCTCGGTCTCGTTCATGCTCCGCAGCTCCATCTGCCAGCGTTGGGCCGCGGCGTACATGCTGTACATCCGCACCAGGCTGTGGGCGAAGAGGGCGGCTTCCTCGCCGCCCACGCCGCTGCGCACCTCCACGATGACGCTGCGGCCGTCGTATTCATCCTTCGGCAGCAGCAGCAATTTGAGGGAATGCTCCAGCTGCGCCACGGATTGCGTTTTTTCGCAGATCTCCTGCTGTATCATTTGTTTGAAGTCCGGCTCGAGGGCCTCGTCCCCGGCGAGCAGGGCTTTTGCCTGCGCCAGGTGGTCGCGCTCGGTGCACAGGGCGCGGTAAGCGGCCACGGCCGGTTCGGCGGCGTGGTATTCCTGCATCAGGCGGCGGAAGGCTGCCGGGTCGGCGGCCGTCCCGGGCTGGTTCAGGCGGCAGCCCAGCTCTTCAAAGCGGCGGCTGAGCGCCTCCATCTGCTGGTCGATCGACAGGGGCAAGGGTAGGCTCCTTTCTGCATACGGGTGGGTCGCGTGCCAAAGCGGGGCGCGGCTACCCCTTGCCCTCGGGCTTTAAGACCTTTTTGATGTTCTTTTCGATCTTGACGCGGGGCAGCATGACCTCGCGCCCGCAGCCTGTGCAGCGGATGCGGAAGTCCATCCCCACCCGCAGCACCTCGAAGCTGGAAGCGCCGCAGGGATGCTTTTTCCTCGTCTGAATGATGTCACCGACAGCGATATCCATCGCGACAGGCTCCTTTCTTATTTGTGGCGGCTGTGGGCCGCATCCCATAGTATAGTCTAAAGCTTGGCAAATTGCAAGGAATACGCTTAGCACACAAAAATTTTGCATATGCTGGTAGGGGGCCCGGCCAAGCGGCCCCCGCCGACAACCAACCCAGGAAAGAGGAATGAAAGATGATGCAAACGTTTCGGACCGAAGGCAACTACCGTGACGCCGCCCGGCTGGACCTGACCGGGCTGCGCGCCGCCGCAGCCAGCGGCGAGATCCTGCAGGCCACCGCCCTGGCCTTCGACACCCACCGCCAGCTGCGCTTCGACCTTGGCGGGGTGCGCGGGGTGATGCCCTTCGCCGCCTGCGCCGAGGGGGCCGGCGAAGGCGCGGTGCGCGACATCGCCGTGCTGACGCGGGTGGGCCGCGCCACCTGCTTTGTGATCGAGCAGCTGGCCGAGGACGCCGAGGGCCGGCCCTACTGCCTGCTGTCGCGGGCGCGGGCCCAGCAGCTGTGCCGCGAGGGCTACCTCGACGCGCTGGAGCCCGGGGATATCCTGCCCTGCGCGGTGACGCACATCGAGTCCTTCGGGGCCTTTTGCGATGTGGGCTGCGGCATCAGCGCACTTTTGCCCATCGACTGCATGTCGGTCAGCCGCATCGCCTCGCCGGCGGACCGGGTCAAGGTGGGCCAGCAGATCCTCTGCGCCGTGCGCAGCCGCGACAGCCAGGGCCGCCTTGTGCTGACCCTGCGCGAGCTGCTGGGCAGCTGGGCCGAGAACGCCGCCGCCTTCTCCCCCGGCGAGACGGTGGTGGGCATCGTGCGCAGCGTCGAGGAATACGGCACCTTCGTCGAGATCGCCCCGAACCTGGCCGGCCTTGCCGAAAGCTGCCCCGGCCTGCGCCCGGGCCAGGCCGTCAGCGTCTACATCAAAAGCATCCTGCCCGACAAGATGAAGATCAAGCTGGTGATCGTCAACCGCGCCCTCGGCCAGGACCACCGCTTCGGCCTGCACTACTTTATCACCGAGGGGCACATCGGGCGCTGGGTCTACTCCACGCCCGAGAGCAAAAAACAGATCGTGACCGAATTTGCCGCCCCGGCCTGCAATCACGCTTGAAATTCCGGCCAAAACCTTTTATACTGGTATGGAACAGGCCGGGCGCCGCCCGGCGCCATCGATGCACAAAGGATGTGAAGACAGATGCCTGAACGCGAAGCTTTTACCGCGGGGGTGCGCCCCGGCGGGCTGACCACCAGCACCGAGATACGGCTGCTGCTGTGCTACCTGGTGCAGCACAGCGGGCCGGTCACCCAGCAGCAGCTCGAGACCGCCCTCATGGACGCCCAGCTGGTGAACTACTTTGAGATCGGCTCGGGCCTGGACGATATCCGCCGCCAGGGCCTGGTAGCGTGCAGCAAGGGCGAATACACCATCACCCCCAAGGGCCGCCGCGTCGCCGGCGAGCTGACGCGCGATCTGCCCCTGTCGGTGCGGGAGCGGGCCGTGGCCGCCGTCGTCAAGGCGCAGCTGTGGACGCGCAAGCAGGCCGAGTACAGCGCCGTCATCTCGGAGCGTGCCGACGGCCACTGCACCGTCCGCTGCATGATCAACCGCCTGGACGAGCGGCTGTTCTGCCTGGAGCTGGGCATGCCCGACCGCCTGACCGCCGAGCTGGTCAAAAAGCAGTTCATCCTCAAGGGCAACGAGATCTACCAGCTGCTGATCAACAAGCTGACCGAAGACGAGCTGTAAAAGGGCCAAAAATTGTTCAAACTTTGCTCACAATTGTGAGTTGGTTTTATCGCACCATACAAACCTTCATCAGACAGTTGACAACATTTCACCATCGTGCTACTGTTAGTGCATCCAAAAGCCTGATGCAAAGCAGCAACGCGGCGTATCCCCCAAAGCCTTCGCCCCTGCGGCCTTCTACGCAGCGGCGGGGGCTTTTTTGCGTGCGGCGCCCGGCTATGGGAATCTATCAAACTGAGAGAGAAGAGGGAAATCATGAACACACTCGTCATCGTCCTGATCGCGGCGGTGTGCCTGACCGCGGCCTACGCCCTGTACGGGCGCTGGATCGCCAGGACCTGGGGCATCGACCCCACCGCCAAGACCCCTGCCGTCCGCCTGAACGACGGCAAGGACTACGTGCCCACCGACGGCTGGACCGTGTTCAGCCATCAGTTCAGCTCCATCGCGGGCGCGGGCCCCGTCACCGGCGCCATCCAGGCGGCGGCCTTCGGCTGGCTGCCGGTGCTGCTGTGGATCCTGCTGGGCGGCATCTTCTTCGGCGCTGTGACCGACTTCGGCGCGCTGTACGCCAGCGTCAAGAACGAGGGCAAGTCGATGGGCCTGCTGATCGAAAAGTACATCGGCAAGCTGGGCCGCAAGCTGTTTTTGCTGTTCTGCTGGCTGTTCACGCTGCTGGTCATCGCGGCCTTCGCGGATATGGTGGCCGGCACCTTCAACGCCTTCGGCACAGACGGCGCGCTGGTCGAGGCCGCCCGCTCCAACGGCGCGGCGGGCACCATCTCGCTGCTGTTCATCGCCTTTGCGATGCTCTTCGGCCTGCTGCAAAAGCGCTTCCGCTTCACCGGCTGGAAGGAGGCCGTCCTCGGCCTGGCCTGTACGGTGGCCGCGCTGGCCCTGGGCATGCTGGCCCCCATCATCGCGGACCAGAACAGCTGGACCTACATCACCTTCGTGTACATCTTCTTCGCGGCGGTGCTGCCCATGTGGCTGCTCAAGCAGCCCCGCGACTACATGACCACCTTCATGTTCATCGGCATGATCGCGGGCGCCGTGGTGGGCCTGCTGGTGGCCCACCCCGCCATGAACCTGCCCGTCTTTACCGGCTTCCACAACGACAGCCTGGGCGATCTGTTCCCCATCCTCTTCGTGACGGTGGCCTGCGGCGCGGTGTCCGGCTTCCACAGCCTGGTGTCGTCGGGCACCTCCTCCAAGACCGTTGAAAACGAGAAGGACATGCTGAAGGTCGGCTACGGCGCCATGGTGCTGGAAAGCCTGCTGGCCACCCTGGCCCTGTGCGTCGCGGGCGCTTCGGCCGCCGCCGACGGCACCGCGGCCGCGGGCACGCCCTTCCAGATCTTCAGCCGCGGCGTGGCGGGCTTCCTCGAGATGTTCGGCGTGCCGGTGTACGTGGCCCAGTGCTTTATGACCATGTGCGTGTCGGCCCTGGCGCTGACCAGCCTGGACGCCGTGGCCCGCATCGGCCGAATGAGCTTCCAGGAGCTGTTCAGCGTGGACGACATGGCCCACGCCGAGGGCTGGCGCAAGCTGCTATGCAACACCTACTTTGCCACCATCGTCACGCTGGCCTGCGGCTTTGTGCTGACCAAGGTGGGCTACGCCAACATCTGGCCGCTGTTCGGCTCGGCCAACCAGCTGCTCAGCGCGCTGGTGCTGGTCACGCTCTGCGTCTTCCTCAAGGTGACGGGCCGCAGCAACAAGATGCTCTTCCCGCCGCTGGTCATCATGCTGTGCGTCACCTTCACGGCCCTCGTCCAGCGCCTGCTGGGCCTGGTGCAGGCCATCCAGGCCGGCAGCGCCACCTTCATGCTGGAGGGCCTGCAGCTGATCATCGCTGTGCTGCTGATCGCGCTGGGCCTGACCATCGTCGTCAACAGCCTGCGCAGCTACTTCAAGGCGCAGCACAACAGCGAGACGAAGGCGTAAGCCGCCCGCCTCTATAAATACACACAAAGACGTCCGCCCCCGGCCCGACAGCCGGAAGGGCGGACGTCTTGTTTTACAGCAAAATGCAGATCAGCCCGGTGCAGCCCTCGTTGATCACCCGCTCGAGGGTGTCCTGCATGCGGCTGCGGGCCTCCTGGGGCATGTGCAGCAGCTTTGCCTGTAAGCCCTCGTTGACCAGCTCGTGCAGGCTCTTGCCGAAGATGTTCGACTGCCACAGCTGCGCGGGGTCGCCCTCGAAGCTGGACAAAAGGCTCTCGGCCAGCTCTTCGCTTTGCCGCTCCGAGCCGACGATGGGGCTCAGCTCGGTGCGGATCACCGCCCGCATGATGTGCAGCGAGGGCGCGCTGGCCTGCAGCCGCACGCCGTAGCGGCCGCCCTGGCGGACGATCTCGGGCTGCTCCAGCTGCAATTCCTCCACCGAGGGCATCACGATGCCGTAGCCGGTGGCGTCCACCTCCTCCAGCGCGCCGCGCAGCCGCTCGTAGGCTTTTTTGGCGCGGGCCAGCTCGATGATGCAGGGCCTCAGCCCCGCCTCGTCGCCGATCTCAAGGCCGGTCTGCTCGCTCAGCACCTGGTAAAAGACCTCCGGCCGCAGCTCCACCGTCACCTTGGCGCGGCCGGCGGCCAGGTCCATCCCGCTGAGGGTGGAGCGCGCCGCCGCCTCGCAGGCCAAAGCGTCGCCCGCCTGCAGCGCGCGCAGGTCCCGCATGCGGCTGACCTTGGCCGCAAAGGCCAGCGCCGCCTCATACACGCTACTTTGCAGCCAGTGGCCGCTGTCCAGCATGGTCACCCAGCGGGGCAGCGCAAAGTCCAGCTCGCGGACGGGGAACTCATACAGCACGCTTTCGAGGATGGCCTCGAGGGCGGGCGCGTCCAGCGCGGCGCAGCTGACGGGCAGCACCGCCCGCCCGTAGCGCGTCTGCAGCGCGGCGGCCAGCTCCGCCGTCTCCGGCGCGTCGGGCCGGGTGCTGTTCAGCAAAATGACATAGGGCTTACCCAGCGCCTCCAGCTCGGCGATGACGCGGGCCTCGGCCTGCTCGTAGCCGGCGCGCGGGATGCCGCTGACCGAGCCGTCGGTGGTCACCACCACCCCTATGGTGGAATGCTCGCGGATCACCTTCTGGGTGCCGGTCTCGGCCGCCAGGTCGAAGGGCACCTCCTCGTCGAACCAGGGGCTTTTGACCATGCGGGGCTTTTCGTCCTCCTCGTGGCCCATCGCCCCCTCCACCATGTAGCCGACGCAGTCGGCCAGGCGCACGCGGCACTGGCCCCCGCCCTCCAGCTGGATGGGCACGGCGGCCTCGGGGATGAACTTGGGCTCGGTGGTCATGATGGTGCGGCCCGCGGCGGGCTGGGGCAGCTCATCCCGGGCGCGGGCGGCGGCCGCGCCGTCCAGCTCGGGCAGTACCAGCGCCTGCATGAACTGCTTGATAAAGGTGCTTTTGCCGCTGCGGACGG
>CALXGZ010000020.1 GCA_944387975.1 uncultured Faecalibacterium sp. | reverse complement strand
CCCTTCTTGTGGCCGGCGGTGCGGGGCAGGCCCCGCTTTTTGGCCCAGCGGCCGTTGCCGTCCATGATGATGCCCACCGAGAGCCCGCGGGCAAAGCCTTCCGGGTGCTGCGGCATAGTATTCCCCTCCATTCACTGCAAAAAGTGCCGCGCACCTTTCAGGGCATACCCGAAACCGCCGCCGCACCGCCTGTTTTGCCCAAACGGCGCGCCCGGCTTCTCGGGCCTGCCCCAGCGCACGGCACCTGTCCGTTGATGCTGGATCCTGCCGTAAGACCGACATGATCTCCTTCTGTTTTTCCTCGACAGCCTTATCCACCTGTTTGATATACTTGTCGGTGATCTTCTGGACATCTTCTTCCATCGACTTCTGGCCGTCCTCGGTCAGCTCGCCGGCCTTCTTCATGGCCTTGGCCTTATCCATGGCCTCGCGGCGGACGTTGCGGACAGCCACCTTGGCCCCCTCGCCCATCTTGGCCACCTCTTTGGCAAGCTGGCGGCGGCGCTCCTCGTTGGGGGCGGGGAAGTTCAGCCGGATGGTCTGGCCGTCGTCGATGGGGTTGATGCCCACGTCGCTGGCCTGGATGGCCTTGCTGATGGGGCGCAGCAGCGAACGGTCCCACGGGGTGATGGTCAGGGTGCGCGCCTCGCTGACGGCCACCGACGCCACCTGCTGGATGGGGGTGGGCGCGCCGTAGTAGTCCACCGTCACCTTATCCAGCACGGCAGGGTTGGCGCGGCCGGCGCGGACGGCTGCAAGCTCCCGCTCCAGATGCGCCACCGAGCTTTTCATCTTGTCCTCAAACACCTTGGTATTGCTGCTCATAGTCGTTTATCTCCTGTTCGTTGTCGTATCCTGCCGGGCCCGGCGCAGCGGGCCCGATCTTGCCTGTTAAAACAATATAGCGCCTGCTCACGCCTCATAGACCAGTGTGCCCACCGTCTCGCCCTGCACGGCCCGGGCGATGTTGTCGGGGTGGGCCAGGTCAAACACCAGGATGGGCAGGTGGTTTTCGCGGCAGAGGGTGGCCGCTGTGCCGTCCATCACGGCGAGCTGATCCTCCAGCACCTTGGAGAAGGTGAGGGTATCGTATTTCCTGGCGTCGGGGTACTTATGGGGGTCCTTGTCGTAGACGCCGTCCACCATGGTGGCCTTGAACATCACGTCGGCCGACACCTCGACGGCGCGCAGCGCGGTGGCCGTATCGGTGGAGAAGAAGGGGTTGCCGGTGCCGCCCCCAAAGACGGCCACCCTGCCTGCCTCCATGGCGGCCAGCGCGGCGCGGCGGTCAAACACCGGGGCCACCTTGGGCATCTCGATGGAGGTAAACACCTCGCTGGGCACCCCCAACTGGGCCAGCTTGTCCGAGACGGCCAGCGCGTTCATGACGGTAGCCAGCATCCCGATCTTGTCGGCGAGGGTGCGCTCCATGTTGCCGCTGGTGCGGCCGCGCCAGAAGTTGCCGCCGCCCACCACGATGCCGATCTGCGCGCCCAGCTCCCAGGCCCGTTTGACGCCGCCGCAGATCGAATCCATGGCGGCTTCGTCAAAGCCGGCGCCCTTTGCGCCGCCCAGCGCCTCGCCGCTGATTTTGAGTAGGATGCGTTTATATTTCAGTCCCATAATATCTCACTCCGCCTCGCATAGTTTCATTGTGCCTATTTTACAATAAAAACGGCCCAAAGTAAACAGCAAAAGCGTGTTCCGCTTATAAACCTTTTGTGAAGGTGCGCCGCAGCGCCCGCAGCGCCTGCTTTTGCTCCGGCGGGATGCGGCGGCTCTCAAGGGCTTTCTGCACCGCTTTGGCGCGCACCCACGGGGCCAGGCGGGGCTCGGCCAGCCAGGGCCAGGCCGCCTCGGGCTGCTTGGCGAGGGCGGTGGCAAAGTACCAGGCGGCCATCATGTCGATGTAGTATTCCCCGCTGCGCACCCCGGCCACCCACGCGAGGTACGCGGGGCAAAAATGTTCGTCCAGATAGTGGCGCATCAGCATCCCCACCCCGTAGCGGACGGTGTAGGTGTGCGGCGCGTCCAGCCACCGCCGCACCGGCCCGAGCAGCCGGCCGGTGTGCCGGGCGAACACCGGCGGCGCAAAGCCGTCGCAGGTGGCCCAGTTGTCCACCCAGGGCAGAAACGCCTCCACCCCCGCCAGGGCGGCGTCGAAATCCCTCACCCGCTCCAGCAAAAAGCCGTGGAGGTTGTTCTCCTCATAATAGCGGTGGGGCAGCTCGGCCAGGAAGGCCGCGGCCTCGGGCGTGCCGGCCAGCTCTTTCGCGCAGCGGCGCAGGGCCGGCGTCCGCACCCCGATCACCTTCCCGGGCGGCAGGGTGGGCAGCAGCTTCTGTTGGAACGTCTGGTAGCTTTTGTCCTGCATGGCAAACAGTTGTGCGCGGATCGTTTCGCTTGCCGCGGGCATGGGCATCCCTCCTTTTGTTCCATCTTACCCGAAAGAAGGGCCGCTGTAAAGCCTTTTTTGATTTTGGCTCTGGACATTTCGGCCCGGACATGGTATACTGTCTGCTGCAAGCGCGGGTATAGTACATCGGCTAGTATAACAGCCTTCCAAGCTGTGGAGGTCGGTTCGATTCCGATTACCCGCTCCATTAAAAAGCGGGTGCGTTGCAGAATGAAGAACTGCAGCGCGCCCTTTTTTATGTTCC
>CALXGZ010000019.1 GCA_944387975.1 uncultured Faecalibacterium sp. | reverse complement strand
CCCAGCGTAGCAATCTGCGCGCAGAGCGGGGGGCGGGGGCCTTCCGTGGCTCTCGCGCCAAGTGAGAAAAGAGGGAATATCATGTTGGACATCAAAATCACCCGCACCGCCGCACCCAAGGCGAAGCCGGAGGACGAATCCAAGCTCGGTTTTGGCAAGATCTTCACCGATCATATGTTCGTAATGAATTATACCGCCGGCCAGGGCTGGCACGACGCACGCATCGTGCCCTACGCCCCTTTCCAGCTGGACCCCGCCACCGCCGTGCTGCACTACGCGCAGGAGATCTTTGAGGGCATGAAGGCTTACCGCACCGCGGACGGCACCATCCAGCTGTTCCGGCCCGACTGCAACGCCAAGCGGATGCAGGACTCTGCCGACCGCCTGTGCATCCCCCCCATCCCGGAGGAAGACTACATCCAGGCCGTCAAGGCCATCGTGGACGTGGACCGCGACTGGGTCCCCCACTCCGACGGCGCGTCCCTGTACATCCGGCCCTTTGCCTTTGCCAGCGACGTAGGCCTGGGCGTCCACGCCGCCAAGGAATACATTTTCTGCATCATCTGCTCCCCCTCCGGCGCCTACTACGCCGAGGGGATCAACCCCGTCCGCATCTACGTGGAAGATGACTACATCCGCGCCGCCCCCGGCCTGACCGGCTTCACCAAGTGCGGCGGCAACTACGCCGCTTCCATCAAGGCCGGCGAGCTGGCCGAGGAGCAGGGCTATGCCCAGGTGCTGTGGCTGGACGGCGTGGAAAAGAAGTACGTCGAAGAAGTGGGCAGCATGAACATCATGTTCAAGATCGACGGCAAGGTCTACACCGCCGCCACCGTGGGCACCGTCCTGCCCGGCGTCACCCGCCGCAGCTGCATCGAGCTGCTGAAGGACTGGGGCTACGAGGTGATCGAGGGCAAGCTGGCCATTGCCGACGTGATGGCCGCCGCCCGGGCGGGCAAGCTGGAGGAGGTCTTTGGCACCGGCACCGCCGCCGTGGTCTCCCCCGTCAAGGAGCTGGTCTGGAAGGGCGAGCACGCCTACATCGGGGACGGCCAGATCGGCCCCGTCACCCAGAAGCTGTACGACACCATGACCGGCATGCAGTGGGGCCGCCTGCCCGACACCAAGGGCTGGATCGTCCCGGTGGAAAAGGTCTACTGATCCCTGCGCATCCAACTCCCGCCCCGCAGAAACGGCGGGAGTTTTTGCATCTGCCCCCGGGGCAACGGGCGGGACGGATTTTTTCCATCGTTCGTCTTTGCAGGTTCGATCGAATTTTTGCTTGGATCCCACTTTACTTCTGCAATTTACTGTGATAAACTAATAGGTGCCCTGCATCCCCTGCACGGGCGCCCGGAAAAGGAGAGCTATGGTCAACAAATGGAGCGTCCCCTACCCCGCCGTCAACGGGGAGGAACCGCGGGACGTCTATCTCTATCTGCCGGCCGGCTACGACGCCGAACCGGACCGCCGGTATCCGGTGCTGTACATGTTCGACGGCCAAAACGTCTTTTGGGACCAGGACGCCACCTACGGCAAAAGCTGGGGGATGGAGCGGTTCCTGGATACCTACGAGGTGCCCCTGGTGGTGGCGGCCCTCCAGTGCAACACCGGCCGCAACAACGAGCGGCTGGACGAGTATTCCCCCTACCGCTTCGACGACCCGCAGTTCGGCCACTTCGACGGCCACGGGGACGACACCATGCGGTGGTTCATCCAGGAGTTCAAGCCCTTTGTGGACGCCAACGTCCGCACCCTGCCCGACCGGGCGCACACCTTCATCGCCGGCAGCTCGATGGGCGGCCTGATGAGCCTGTACGCTTTGTTCCAGTACAACCACATCTTCGGCCGGGCGGCGGCCCTGTCGCCCTCCATCTGGGTCTCGCCCGAAAAGCTGAAAAGCCTGGTGGCCCGCTCCAAGGTGCGCCAGGACACCGTCCTGTACATGGACTACGGCTCCCGCGAGATGGGCAACCACGCGGGGATGCGCCGGGACTTCGGCGCTTTCGGCGCCAAAGTGATGGGCCGCGGCGTCCACCTGACCATGCGCATCGTGCCCGGCGGCACCCACAGCGAGGCCAGCTGGGAAAAACAGCTGCCCTTCGTGATGGAGACGCTGTTCTACGACCTGGACGACCCCCAGGAATCCAACGACTGAGGAGGACCCCCGATGGAGACCCAATATTTTAAAGAATACAGCCCGGCCCTGGGCCGGGAGATGGAGTGCAAGCTGTACGGCCACGCCGGCCGGCCCATGCTTTTCATCCCCTGCCAGGACGGCCGCTTCTTCGACTTTGAAAACTACCACATGGCGGGCACCCTGGCCCCCTGGATCGATTCCGGGCAGGTGATGGTGCTGTCCATCGACACCATGGACAAGGAGAGCTGGTCCGACAAGGACGGCGACCCCTACTGGCGCATCCGCCGCTACGAGCAGTGGATCGACTACATCGTACAGGAAGCCGGCCCCATGCTGCAGCAGATCGCCCGGGAAAAGAACGGCTGGGAGAGCCTGCCCGGCATCATCCCCTTCGGGTGCAGCCTGGGCGCCACCCACGCCCTCAACCTCTACCTGCGCCACCCCGACCTCTTTGACGGATGCCTGGCCCTCAGCGGCATCTACACCGCCAGCTACGGCTTTGGGGACTATATGGACGAGGCGGTCTACCGCAACTCGCCGGTCGACTACATGGCCAACTTCCCCGCCGACCACCCCTTCATGGACTATTACCGCGCCAAAAAGGCGGTGGTCTGCTGCGGTCAGGGCGACTGGGAACAGCCCGCCACCACCTGGCGGATGAAGGAGATCTTTGAACAGAAGGGCATCCCGGTCTGGGTGGACCTGTGGGGCTACGACGTCTGCCACGACTGGCCCTGGTGGTATCAGCAGGTCATCTATTATATGCCCTACCTGCTGGGCTAACGCCCCGCAGCGCGGAACGTGGAATCTGGAGGAATCTGTATGAAAAACTTTATCTTCATCTCCCCGAACTTCCCCACCAACTACTGGCAGTTCTGCCATGAGCTGAAAAACAACGGCATGAACGTGCTGGGCATCGGCGACCAGCCCTACGACGAGCTGATGCCCGAGCTGAAGGACAGCCTGAACGAGTACTACAAGGTCGGCAGCCTGGAGAACTACGACGAGGTCTACCGCGCGGTGGCCTTCTTCGCCTTCAAGTACGGCAAGATTGACTGGCTGGAGTCCAACAATGAGTACTGGCTGGAGCAGGACGCCCGCCTGCGCACCGACTTCAACATCAACACCGGCTTCCACATCGAGGACATCCCCCGCATCAAGTACAAGAGCAAGATGAAGCCCTATTACCAGAAGGCCGGCATCACCACTGCGCGCTACCACCTGGTGGACAATTACGACGGCTGCCGCAAGTTCATCGACGAGGTGGGCTACCCCGTGGTGGTCAAGCCGGACAACGGCGTCGGCGCGTCCGACACCTACAAGCTGGCCAGCGACCAGGAACTGAAGGACTTTCTGGCCTACAAGTCGGCGGTGCACCCCTTCGCGCCCTACATCATGGAGGAGTTCGTCCACGCCGAGGTGAACAGCTACGACGCCATCATCGACGCCCACGGCAACCCCATCTTCGAGGCCGGCAACGTCACCCCCATGTCCATCATGGATATCGTCAACACCAACGACAACTCCATCTACTACATCGTCAAGGACCTGCCCGACGACACCCGCGCCGCCGGCCGCGCCGCGGTGAAGAGCTTCGGCGTCAAGAGCCGCTTCATCCACTTCGAGTTCTTCCGCATGACCGAGGACCAGGCCAGCATGGGCGAAAAGGGCAAGGTGGTGGCCCTGGAGGTGAACATGCGCCCCTGCGGCGGCTTTACCCCCGATATGATCAACTTTGCCCGCTCCACCAACGTCTACAAGATCTGGGCCGACATGGTGGCCTTCGGCGGCACCGACATGCCCGTGGGCGAGCACTACTACTGCGCCTACGCCGGCCGCCGGGACGGCAAGCCCTTCGTCTACAGCCACGAGCAGATCATGCAGAAGTACCAGGGCAACATGCGCATGGTGGACCGCATCCCCGACGCTTTGGCCGACGCCATGGGCAACCAGATGTACGTCGCCACCTTCTCCACCGAGGCGGAGATGCAGCAGTTCTATCAGGACGTGCTGGCCTGCAACTGAGCGCCCCCACACATAAACAAACCCCCGCTGCGCCTTTTGGGGCCAGCGGGGGCTTTTTGCTTACAATTTGATCCCATCCAGTACAGCTTCCACGAGGTTATCCCCTTCGTAGCGCAGCTTCAGGGAGAAGAAGGGCCGTTCCTCCGCCAGCAGGCGGAAAAAGATCTTGTCGCCCTCCCAGACGGGCAGCTGGGGCGCTTTCTCCCGCGGCACCCATTCCAGCACGCCCTCCCGCATATCGCCGCAGGCGGGCTCGCCGGTCCACCGGTCGGCGGTGAACAGGTGCATGTACTCCGCCACGTCGTCCAGCACGAAGGTGATGATGCCGCGGTAGCGCCAGCGCGTCAGGGTGACGCCGGTCTCCTCCTTCACCTCGCGCAGCAGGCAGTCCTCGGGGCTTTCGCAGGCTTCGAATTTGCCGCCCACCCCGATCCACTTGTCGTGGTTGCAGTCGTTCTGTTTTTTCACGCGGTGCAGCATCAGCCACGCGCCGTCGCGCTCAAGATAACAGAGCGTTGTGTTCTGTGCAAGCATTACGCTTTGGACTCCTTCCGGCTGCCGCGGCCCTTGCCCGACTGGTTCAGCTTGCGCACCAGGTCGTCCTGGCCGCGGCGCGGGGGCGGCATGTGCGGGTAGGAGGCCTCGCTGGTGTGGGGCGCAGTGCGGGCGGTGATGTCGTCCACGCGCTCAAGGTTCCACTCCTGGTTGCCGCCCGGCACCTCCAGCCAGATCTGCGCCTGCGCTCCATTGGAAGTATTCATGCCCACCAGGTCGATGCATTTGTTGGCCAGCACGCTGCGGATGCGGGTGCGGCCGTTGCGCAGCGGCTCCAGCACCCAGCACTGGCTCAGGCCGCTGGTACGGCTCCACTGGTGCAGCCAGGTGCCCTCCACCACGCCGTCCTGGACCAGGTCGATCATCTTGCCGGTAAAGCGGTTCTGGATGCGCCAGCGGCCCTCGCCTGCGTCCACAAAGCGCCACTGCTGCCACGGGTGGCCGGCGTAGTCCCACAGCTGGATGAACGCGCCGTTCGCGGTGCTGAAATCCTTGACCTCCAGCACTTTCCCGTTGGGCGCTTTGATGAGGTAGTATTCATTCTCCGATAAAACGACCTGCGATGCCCGTGCCATAATGACCTCTCCTTTCGTTGAGCATATTCAGGTTCTGGTATCTTTAATAATAACACAGAACGGCGCGTGCAACAAGCACAGTTTTTCACAAAAATATCCGAAACTTTTATATATTATAGGCCGGGCAGGCCGTAACCGGCCAGCGCCCACCCCGCCGCGAAGGAGATCGCGTTGGCCCCCAGGCTGTACAGCCAGGGGTGGGGCCTGCTGCCCGCGGGCCAGGGCAGGCGGCGGGCGTAGACCGCGCCCTCCGCAGCAAAGACGGCCAGCTCCAGCGGGATGTAGGCCAGCGCCGCCAGCATCGGCCCGGAAAAGTAGGCGCAGAGGTTGAGGGCCAGGTTGAGCGCCAGCTGGGTGACGGCGTTCACTTGGAGGATCAGCAGCAGCTGGGCCCGCCGGCGCAGGCCGAACAGCAGCCAGCCGGCCGCCGTCTCGATGGCGACGGTCAGCGCCGCCCGGGCCAGCAGGCCGGCGGCTGCGCCGGCGTAGTCGTAGCTGCGGGCAACGGCGAAGCTCTCCCCCGATACCGTCGCGGTGAAGCGGCTGTCGAAGGCGTAGCGCTCCACCGGCGTCTCGCTGCGGATGAACTGCCCGCTGTCGGGCAGCCAGGCCAGGATATAAAAGCGTTGGGGCGGGTAATAGCTCCAGACAAAGCGGCCGGTCTCCGTGCAGTCGGCGTACTCGCTCCAGAAGTACCAGCCCGCCGGGGCCTCGTAGGCGGCAAAGGCCTCCCAGGCGGCTTTGTCCCCCATCCAGTCGCTGTAATCGTTTTCGGCGGACCAGGGGCCGCTGCCCTCGCGGTCCGCCAGCAGCGTGACATAATAGCGCCGGCCCTCCAGGCCCCGCAGCGCCACCTCCACCGAGGGTTTGGGCCCTATGTCGGCCGCCGCCGGCAGGGCCAGGCCCAGCGCCAATACTATAACGCAGAGCGATCGGGCCATCCATTTTTTCCAGTCTGTCATAACGCCGCCTCCTTTTTGGGCAAGTCCTTTTGGATTGAATACGGTCCCGCCGGGCGCAAAATTGCGCGGCCGGGCCGCCTGTCTCCATTGCGCGCACACCCGGCCCCGAAAAAGGGCTTGGCAGGCGGGGCGCTGTGCGCCATCCGCGCACAGTTTTTGCCTTCGCTTTAGCATAAGAAAGTTAAGTGCTTATCCGCAATTCACTTTCCTGATTACACTTTTATTCAGGCATCACCTTTGATTATTTCAGCATCCAGCCATATTGACTTTACCCTTTATCTGCAGTATAGTAAAGGTGCGGAAGGGTGCGACGCCCTGCCGCGGATGATGAAACAAGGCGCGGGCCCATCGCCCGGCCTGTAATAAAAAAGGCCCTTCGCGGCCGCAAAATTCAAAGTGGAGGTTTGCACATGTTGTACTGTTACATTCTGGGCTGTGGCATTGCTTGTCTGATCTTCACCGGGATCAGCAGCATGGATACCGTAGACGTCAAGCCGGTCGAACTGGTCGCCAAGACCCTGCTGTGGCCGGTGGCGCTCGTCCGTTATCTGGCCGCCGGCGGCAGCGCCCGCTCGATGCGGATGAACGCCGCGCGCTGAACGATCGTCAGCCTGAGAAAGTAAAACAAGGCCGCCGCCTCCGGGTATGCCCCGGGGGCGGCGGCTTTTTCTGTCCGTATTTACCGGGCCCGCTTATAGAGGATGGGCTCGCCGTAGCCGAAGGTGGGCCTGCCTTGCATTTCCATCGTCTCGGTCACTTCCAGGCACTCTTTGGAAAAGCGCTCGAACAAAGTGAAGGTCAGCACCGGGGAAAAATGGCTGACGCTGCCGCCCTCCCACACGCCGTCCTTTTCGGTGTACAGGGCCGGGGTAAATTTGGCCGAGGGCTTCAATTCGGCGTAGTCCACCGGCTGCAGGTTCGCATAGGTAAAGCTGTCCTTGCCGTACCCGGCCGGCACCTCGTAGGAAGTCAGGCGGACACCGTCCGGCTCCTCGGTGAACAGGAAAAGATGGTGGGCGGGGTGGGTCTTGCCGTCGGTGGTGTAGTAGCTCTCCTCCACCATAAAGACGCCCGCAAAATCCGGAGGCAGGTTTTTGATCTTGTCGTTGCAGACGGTGTTCACGTGCTCGGCATAGGGGAAAGGCTGCCCGGCCTTCTGCTTGGCCGCGAACTGCCCGGCGTTGTTGAAGCGGCCCGCCAGCAGGCCGGTGAATTCGCTCAGTTTGGACATAGTGGAAAACCTCCGTTCCATTGGTTTGCCCTACAGTACACCCGCCGGGCGGCCTTGTCAAGCCTTTCCCGCAAATTTCACACCGGCGCGGGGGCTTTTCACCGGGCCCCCAAGTGTGCTATACTGGTACAAACACGGCCCGGGCCAGACGGGCCAAATGATAAAGCGAGGTAATGGATCATGAAGGAATACGCATTCGGCATCGACCTGGGCGGCACCACCGCCAAGGCCGGCCTGTTCACCACCGCCGGCGCCCTGCTGGAAAAGTGGGAGGTGCCCACCGACACCAGCGACAAGGGCGCGCGCATCCTGCCCAACCTGGCCGCCGCCGTCCAGGCCAAGATGGAAGAGAAGGGCCTGACCGCCGGCCAGGTGGAGGGCGTGGGCATCGGCGTGCCCGGCCCTGTGCAGGAGTCCAGCGTGGTGCCCATCGTCTGCGCCAACCTGGGCGGCTGGGGCCAGCAGGACGTGGCGGCCAACCTCTCGCAGCTGCTGGGCGGCATGAAGGTGCTGGTGGGCAACGACGCCAACGTGGCGGCCCTGGGCGAGATCTGGATGGGCGCGGCCAAGGGCTGCCGCAGCGCCGTCATGGTCACGCTGGGCACCGGCGTGGGCGGCGGCGTCATCGTGAACGGCAAGGTGATCGACGGCGCGCACGGCGCGGGCGGCGAGATCGGCCACATCACCGTCAACCCCAAGGAGACCGCCGTCTGCGGCTGCGGCAAGCACGGCTGCCTGGAGCAGTACTCCAGCGCCACCGGCGTGGTGCGCTGCATGAAGAAGCTGCTGGAAGAAAACCCCGACACCCCCTGCGCGCTGCGCGGGACTGATTTCGTGGCGAAGGACGTCTTTGACGCCGCCCGCAGCGGCGACGCCCTGGCCGCCCGCGAGGTGGACGAGATGGCCGATGTGCTGGGCCTGGCCCTGGCCAGCATCGCAGCCACCGCCGACCCCGAGGTCTTCCTGGTGGGCGGCGGCGTATCCCGCGCCGGCGAGGTGCTGTTCCAGCCCCTGACCGCGCACTACAAGGCCTACGCCTTCAAGTCCTGCCGCGAGACCCCCATCAAGCAGGCCAGCCTTGGCAACGACGCCGGCATCTACGGCGCCGTGCGGCTGATCGTCGGCGGGTAAAACGCACGCAAAAAACGCCCCGCTTCCGGCCGGAAGCGGGGCGTTTTTTGTCTCTTTATTTCGCGTACTCGACGGCGCGGCTCTCGCGGATGACGTTGACCTTGATCTGGCCGGGGTAGTCGAGGCTCTCCTCGATCTTGCGGGCGATGGTGCGGGCCAGCAGGATGACCTGGTCGTCGCCGATGACGTCGGGCTTGACCATGATGCGCACCTCGCGGCCGGCCTGCACGGCGAAGGCCTGCTCGACGCCCTCGAAGCCGGAGGCGATCTCCTCCAGGTTCTCCAGGCGGCGGACGTAGCTCTCGACGTTTTCACGGCGGGCGCCGGGGCGGGCCGCGCTGATGGCGTCGGCGGCCTGCACGACGAAGGCCAGCGGGGTCTTGGGCTCGACGTCGCCGTGGTGGGCCTCGACGGCGTGGATGACCTGGCTGTTCTCCTTGTACTTGCGGCAGATATCGACGCCGATCTGCACGTGGCTGCCCTCGATCTCGTGGTCGAGGGCCTTGCCGATGTCATGCAGCAGGCCGGCGCGGCGGGCCATCGTGACGTTCAGGCCCAGCTCGCTGGCCAGCAGGCCGGACAGCCAGGCCACCTCCATGCTGTGGGTCAGGGCGTTCTGGCCAAAGCTGGTGCGGTACTTCAGCCGGCCGATCAGCTTGACCAGGTCCGGGTGCAGGCCGTGGATGCCCAGCTCCATGACGGCGCGCTCGCCTTCGCGCTTCATTTGCAGCTCCAGCTCGCGGCGGCACTTTTCCACCGTCTCCTCGATGCGGGCGGGGTGGATGCGGCCGTCGCCGATCAGGCGCTCCAGCGTCATGCGGGCCACCTCGCGGCGGGTCTGGTCGAAGGAGGACAGGGTGATGGCCTCGGGCGTGTCGTCGATGATCAGGTCGACGCCGGTGGCGGTCTCGAGGGCGCGGATGTTGCGGCCCTCGCGGCCGATGATGCGGCCCTTCATCTCGTCGCTGGGCAGCGGCACCACCGTGACGGTGGTCTCGCTGGAATGGTCGGCGGCGCAGCGGCTGATGGCCTGGGCGATCATGTTGCGGGCGATGTTCTCGCAGTCGTCCTTCAGGTCCGACTCATAGGTGGCGACGCGCAGGGCCTTTTCATGGCTCAGCTCCTCGTCCACCTTGTTCAGCAGCACCTCGCGGGCGTCGGCCTGACTCAGGCCGGCCAGCGTCTCCAGCCGCTCCATCTGCTTGGCGCGCAGCTCGTCGGCCTCGGCCAGGTGGGCCTCCGCCTCGGCCATGCGCTTTTTGACGTCCTCTTCGCGCTTTTCCAGGGCCTCGGTCTTTTTGTCCAGGGCGTTTTCCTTCTGGTCGATGCGGTTCTCCTGCCGGCTGATCTCGGCGCGGCGCTGTTTGATCTCACGGTCGGCCTCGGCCTTCTGGGCGTCCACCTCGGCCTTCATCTTGAAGACCTCGTCCTTCGCCTCGAGAATGGCCTCTTTCTTTTTCTGGGTCGCCGTCTTGATCGCCTCGTTCACCAGCCGGGTCGCCTCGGCCTCCGCACTGCCGATCTGTGCCTCCGCGGTCTTTTTGCGGTAGTTGAAGCCGCCAAAAAAGCCCGCGACAGCGCCAGCAGACAATGCGACGAGCGCGATCACGACGGTGATCACGATCGAAGTTGCATTCATTGTGTCGTCTCCTCAAAAATTCAAAGATGTTTGCGGAGATGCTGCGGCAGAGCGCGGGTATCTATAAGTGAGCTTTCGAACAAAAAAGGCTACAAAACCGCGCACGGGAACAAGACCGGCGCGCAGGTCGGCGGCTTCCAATTTTCAGTTTCAAACTTATCGATAGAAACGGGCGCAAACGCCCGGAACCTTTGTGGGCGGCGGCCCCGCAAGCAGCATCCGTTACGCGCCGCGCCGCAGCCCGGGCCAAAGGGCGGCCGGGCACGCGGGGGCAAAGCGCGTCCAAAGGGGCGCCCGGCCCGTCGCCGGCCCTGGGGACCCCATTGTTTTACTCCTTATTAGTTTACGAAACATCGGCGCGCTTGTCAAGGGCAAGCGGGGCAAAGCGCGCAGGATTTTTTTGCCGCGCGCGCCACCCGTTGCAAAACCGGCGCAAAACGTGTATTATGGATAGGAACACGACCCGTCCGCCGGGGCGCAGGCCCCGCCGCACGGCCCGAATCTACCAGGGCGCACCCGCCCTGCAGCCATAAGGAGCAATACGATATGTGGACCGAACTGAACCGCCGCTGTGACACCGACATGGGCGACCACGAGGACGTGGAGCTGAACCCCTGCCAGATCGATACCTTCGTCGCCGAGATCACCGGCGAGGAAGACGGGCAGACCCGCTACTGCACCGCCTGCTGGACGCCCTTCATGCCGCAGGTGTATTCCTTCGCGGTGACCGACGAGCCCATCTACGGCTGGATCGTGGACTATGAGCGCGAAGATAACGGCCAGCTGGCGGCCATCCGGGCCCGCGGCGCGGTGAACTGCGAAGCCGACGAGGACTACGACGGCCCCTACGCCGAGCAGTTCCGCCAGCTGGTGCAGATGCTGTCCGCCGCCGCCGCGAAGAGCGGCTACCGCACCGAGAGCTACGACGCCTCGGACGATCTGGACTGCCTGTAAGGGCAAAGGAAGGTTACCATGTCTTTCTCCCCGCAAACGCGCCCCGCGCCGGGCGGCAGGCTGGGGCGCTTGGGCCGCTACCAGAAAGGCGTCCTGCTCCTGCTGGGCGCGATGACCCTGCTGTTCACCGCCCTTTACCTCGCGGCCGCCGCCCGCAAGGGCTTTTTGTACCAGAACGCCATCCTGGCCCCGGCGCAGACCGATGCCGGCGTCGTTTATGCCGGGCGGCTCCGGGGCGGGCAGGCGCGCTTCACCGTGTCCGCGGACCGCACGGTGACCTTCCAGTACGGCGGGCAGACCTACGGCCCCTACACCGCAAGGGAAGACCCCTCCGCCGTCCCGCAGGGCCATGAGGCGAGCGGGTATATGACCGGCGTGGAGCTTTTCTGCGGCGGGGAGCTGCTGTTCCGCGGCGGCGTGCTGGACCTCGACGGGCGCCGCTGGCTCTACAACGCGGACGGCAGCCTGGCGGATGCCGTGACGGTGACGGTCACATACGGCAACCAGGGCGCCGTCGTCCTGGACGAAGACGGGCACTCGATCGACCCGATGGAGCCCTCCGCCTCCGTCATCCTCGATCTGATGGCGGGCCCCGCGCTGACCCACAAGGGCGTATGGCCGCTGTGGGCCTGCGGCGTGCTGCTGTGCGCGCTCACAGCCGTCTCGATCCTGTTCGCAGACGAGCTGTTCCGCCTTGAGCTGGCGCTGCAGATCCGCGATGCGGACCGTGCGCAGCCGTCCGGCTGGGAGATCGCGGGCCGCTATCTCTCCTGGACGGTGCTGCCGGCGGTTGCCCTGGCGGTCTTTGTGGCGGGGCTGAAATAAGATAAAAAGGGCGCGCTGCAGATGCCCGGTCTGCGGCGCGCCTTTTTTTGGCAACGTTTTTCTAGTCTGCGGCGGTCAGCCCTTTTCCGGCGCGGAGGCCCGCCGCTCCGCCAGGCGGGCGTTGAGGCGGCGGACGCTGTAGCGGCCGGCCAGCAGCTCCGCCGCCCAGATGAGGACGAACAGCGCGGTAAAGGCTGCGAAATACCATGCAAAGCCGGCCAGGCTGTGCTCCATCCAGTGCATGGCGTAGGCGGCCGGCAGCATGAACAGCGCGAGCAGCAGGAAATACACGCCGGTCTGCCGGGCCAGGCCCCAGCGCTCCACCTCCCATACCACCGAGCTGCCGGCAAAGCCCGCGCCGACCAGGCAGGCGACGGCGGCCTGCAGCGCGGCCGCCCCGGCCTCGCTGCCGGCCAGGGCCACCAGCTCCGGCATACAGGGCGAATACGCGCCGCCGCCCCAGCCCAGCGAGGCTGCAATGGTGATCAAATAGCTGATGGCCAGGCCCACGGGCGCGCCCAGCAGCGCGCGGCGCAGCATTTTCTTTTTCATGATCATACCCCCAAGATTTGTTTGATTCTGGATACGTAGCGGCGGGAAACATAGGTCACGTTCCCGTCTGACAGACGGATGCAGATGGTCCCCGCCAGGTTCAGATCAAAGCAGCGCACCTTGTCCAGATTTACAAGCTCGGAGTGCGAAATGCGGACAAAGCGCTGCGGGTCCAGGCGGTTTTCCAGCTCGTACAGGCGCAGCCGCAGAAGGTATTCACCTTCCTCCGTGGCGGCGTAGACCTTGCCGCCGGCCGCGTAGGCGCGGATGATGCGCTCAGGCTGCAAAAGCTCCAGTCGGCCTTCCCGGCTGCCGGTCAACAGCTGCGGCGCGTCCTCCCGCAGCCGGCTGATCAGCCGCTCGAGCTGGCCGTCCATCGCGGCGGCCTGTACGATGACTTTCGGCTCCGTGCAGGACGGGTCGATCTTGATCTCGATCTGCATGGGCGGTTCCTCCTTTCGCACTCAGTATAAGGGAAAGGCCCGGGGACTGCAAGCGTTTCGAGATAAGCGGTCGTTTTGGGGCAACAGGCGGCGCGCCAAGCGCCCGCCGCAAGGCCCTGGCCGGCAAAATTGCCGGTTTCACTGCAAAAAACCCGGTTTGTACTGCAAAGCCCTGTATTGGCCCTCCAAATGTGCTACTATAAGGGTCAGGTCTGGCGGCGGCGCCCGCCGGGCCGAGAACCTATGTACTGGAGGAATCCCTATGCAGTTGAAAACGTCCCACTATCATCGCAGCCGGCCGGCCCTGATCGCGTCCATTCTGCTGGCGTTCACGCTGGCGCTGAACGGGTGCAGCCCCCCGCCTGTGGAGACCCTGGACGAGCTGCTGGCCGAGACGAACGCGGCCCACCAGGCCGTCGGCAACGAAGGGCTGCGAAGCCTTTTCAAGCTGCGGCAGCCCGTGGATGAAAACGGGGAGCCGGTCAGCAGGTCGGAACGCGATGCCTACTACGCCACCGACCCGGAGCCCTTTGACCCCGATCTGCTCCTGACGCAGGAGCAGATGGCCGAGGACGTCGCCTATCTGTTTGACGCGCTGTATACCTGCTACGGGAACTACGACCGGATGGGCGGGCAGGCCGCCTTCGACGCGGCGGAACAGGCCATTCTGGAAGAGTGCGCGCAGCACGATTCCCTCCGGGCCAGGGAATTCCAGAAGCTGCTCATGCCCCATTTTACATTCATAAAAGACGCCCATTTCGCGATCCTGGACCAACTCCCCAACCCATTATGGTATCCGTTTTTCTTCCGCGAGGTGGCCTTTTATAAGGACGGCGGGCGGTACGTCACGGCGGAGCGCAAGACCGTCGCCTCGGTGGATGGTTACGACGACCTGACAGAGCTGTTCAAGCGCTCCATCTCGCCGGAGGGAGAGATCGTTTATTACCCCGTCCTGCTCAAAGACAGCGCTGCCTGCGATGAAACGCTGACCGTCCGCTATACCGACGGCAGCAGCCAGACCCTGCAATGCGAGCCTTATGATACGACATATCTCTCCCAGGGCGTGGACCTGGACGCCGCCCCGGAAGTGCGCTATAACAATGGCATTCCTGTCCTTCAAGTAAACCAGATGCAGAGCGGGGTCGATCCCAGCTGGAAAAAAGCTTTTCTGGACGGCGCAAAGACGTTGGGCAATTCCAAAATCAGCGTTTTAGACCTCCGTTTTAATGGGGGAGGAACCTACACCCTGCTTGCGGAATGGCTCAAGATCTACGCCAAAGCAACGGTCCCTGCAAACTCTATTTTCCGCGATGCTTTCACCGGGGAACAGTTTTTCAGCGCAAGAGACCAATGGGTGGCGAACGACAAGCTCCTGATCGTTTTGACCGGCAAGCGGACCGCTTCCGGCGCGGAGTGGCTGGCCGACGCCGCCTACAACCTTGAAAATGTACTGTTCATAGGCGAGAATACAGCCGGCGCATTGGTCGGCAGCTCCTCGCCGGTGCAGTTGAAAAACAGCAACATCTCCGTAACGATCGGGAACCTCGAAAACATTGTCCCTTCCACCAACGATTATTTTGAGGAAAGCAGGGGCTTCTGCCCCGATCTGTGGGCGCCGGCGGGCGAGGCGGAAGCTTTGGCCCTCAAATTGCTGGCGGGCTGAACCCCGCCCCGGGACGGCCGCTCACAGCGTTTCGGGGATCTGGGCGGAGAAGCAAAACAGGCCCTGCTCTTCTTTGTAGGCCATGGCAAAGACGGCCTGATACCGGTCCAGAATGGCCGCGACGTTCTTCAGCCCATACCCATGCTCGACGGATCGTTTGGCGGGCGGCACGACTTGCCCGTCCAAAATTTTTACCGGGGACGCCGTCGTATTCTCGATATAGAGGAAGCTGCTCTCCTCTTCCACTTTCATCACAAGGGTGATCTTTTTGCTTTGGCCGCCGCCGATCTTCTCGCAGGCCTCGATGGCGTTGTCGATCAGGTTGGATAGCACGACCACAAGATGCTCGTCCTCCAGCCCAAAGCGGGACAGGTCGCTCAACTGGAGCAGAAACACGATCCCCCTGGACCGCGCAAGATGGTATTTCTGGCTTAACAGCACGTCCGCCGCCAGCCGGCCCGTTTTAACGACGAGCGGCTGGCGCGCGCTGTCTTTCAGGAGGGTCTGGACGAAGCCCAGCAGCTCGCTGTTTGGCGCTTCGCGCTCGGCCATTCCGCAAATGACCGAAAGCTGGTTTTGAAAATCATGCGTCAGCTTGCGCTGGTCCTGATAGGCGCCGGCCCAGGCCTTGACCGTGTCGTTTTGATATTTGATGTTCTGCTTCAGCACGATATTGTCCTGCAGGAGCTGCTGCTCCCGGTCCAGATAATTCAACAGCGCAATGGCGAAAATGTTGATCGCAAAGAGCGTGACCGTACAAAACAGGATGCTCTGCCCGGCCGCGGGGATGGCCCAGCATAAAGGCCACAGAAAAACCGCAATGACCAGGGACGACACCGGCAGAATAAAAATTTTGACCCAGTGCCGCCATGTGGCGCGGGCGAAATAGAGTTTCCGCCGGATCAGGAAGGCGGCCGCCGCAAACAGCATCGTCCCGCCAATTTTGGCGATATAGCAGAGCAGATAGTACCCGTAAGGGTCCTGGTACAGCTCCTGCATACTGCTGTGGAGCAGCGCTGTGATCACAATAAAAAAGAAATTATCGATGATATTGACAAAGGATATAAACAGGACCGAAATGCCGGCGCATTTGACGGCGGGCCCGCGGTACATCACAAGGAGGTAAAGCGAGCTGGCAGCCGTAAGCAGCGCCAGCTTGAACGGCACATGCGGCTCCGAAACGGCCAGGCAGACCATATCCAGGCCCGTCAGCGCGGCGGCGGAAAGCGCCAGTTTCCACAGACGGATCTTTTGCCGGAAGAACGCGCCGGAAAAGACGATGAACGCAACCGCCTCCATAAAAACCAAAAAGCAGTTCAAGAGGATAGACACGGTATAACTCATAAGCGGCCGCCTTTCCACATCAGGTATTCGGTGCAGATCTTCTTGTAATCCTTTTCAGAGACCTTCAACAGCTTGCCGGTTTCCAGCTTGGCTGTGTAGTTCGAAATTTTATGGATGTAAGCCATATTGGCCAAAAAGCTTTTTTGCAGGCGAATGAAGCCCCTGCCCGCCAGCCGCTCCTCATACTCGTTGATCTTTCCGCGGCACTCTATGGCCTGTTCGCCGGAGTGGACCGTATACAGCAGGACCCGGCGGTAGGGCGTCCCCTCAAAATACAGGATATCCTGCAAGGCGAATTCCATTTGGGCGTCTTTTGTCTCGATGAAAATAGTCTCTTTCCCCTCGAAGCGTTTATCCTGTATGGCGTCCAGACAGGCGTCTATTTCCTCATCCAGATTCTCTTTCAAAATATAGCGGAAGGCGTTGACTTTATACCCCGTAGGCGCATACTGGATATAGCCGGTCACAAACACCAGAATGATATCTGGATAGCGCCGGTGGAGCTGGGACGCCGTTTCGATCCCGTCGATCTCCGGCATATCGATATCCAAAAAAGCGACCTGTATATCCGAAAGGTCAAAGTCCAACAGTTCCTGCGGCTTTGAAAAGGCGACGCACTCCAGCCCCCAATCGCGCCTGGCGCACCCCATGCCGATCTTTTGCTGCAACTCCCTGCAAAACATCGGGTCGTCGTCCAGAATGACGGCTTTCATGGGAGACACGCACCTTTCGGCCTGTCTTTTTGCTTTGAACATACCGCTCCCCCCGTCTTGTCAACGCGCGTTCAAAAACGCTTTTCCTGCACACAATTATGACCCGCTTTTGCGGCAAAGTCAAGAAAGAGCTGGGCGGAGGCAGCTGCGCCGGCTCTATCTCAAAGCCCTTTCCTGGCCCAACGCCCGAAGCCGCCCCCCTGAATAAAAGTAAAACCCGGGCCCTTCTCCCGCAGGAAAAGGTCCGGGTTTTGCTTTGCCGTCTCCGCTGCGCACAGCGCCTTCCTGTCAAATGAAAAGCGCTTCGAGTGCGGCGATCTCCTGCGCCGCTTCCGCGGCAGTCTTGCCCGACGTGTCCACTTTGATGGTGTCCAGCTGCCGGTAAAGCGGCAGACGCCGCACGCTGCGCTCGATCACATCCGGCGTGCGAATGCCCGCCGCCACATCTTTTTGCAGGCGGCGCACCAGCTCCTGCTCCGAGCACAGCAGAGATACGGCGATCACACGGCAGTTCGCGGTGTCCAAGCGGGACACGATGGCGTCGATGATAGCCTGTTCATGCATGACCCAACAAAAAAGCACGTTCTCATAGGCAGAGCAATGGAGGAAGTTATTCAGCACCGCGCAAATATTGTTTAAGACCATCGCTTTTGTTTCGCTGGTAACTTGAAACGGGCTGGCATCCCAGCACCAGTCCCCGTCCAGGAATACGCTGTTCGGGAGCGCCCGCTTCAAAATCTGGCTGACGGTCGTTTTCCCGATCCCCATCGTACCGCCGATCATAAACAACTTTTTCATGGATGGTCTCCTTAACCGCAGTCTTCAAGCAAGTATTATTCTTCGTTGTAGGCAGTCAGCCGGGCAATGTGCAAAGCCAGATACGCCGTTTCTTCATTGGGCAGGAACACACCGTATTTCCGCAGGATAAAGGTGCGGATCTTTTCCGCGCAGGCCATCGCTGCCGGATAGCTTTGCTGCATTTGCTGGAACAGGAAGTCGTCCTCGCTGTCCATCAGCTTGCCGGAGAAAAAGCGCTCGGCAAAGTACTGCAAATGGCTGATGAAGCGGGTATAGTGGATGCTCTCCCCGCTGACGGTGCAGTTCATGCTATAGGTCACGATGTTGGTGATCTCGCCGATGAGCTGCGCCGCCCGCATGGCGTCGTAACCTGCATTGGCGTCCATCCGGGCGTTCACAAGGTGGAAGGCGATATTGCCCGCTTCTTCGTCCGGCAATTCTACGCCCAGCTTTTGTTTGATGCGGCCCAAACCCCGCTGGCCGATGGCGTACTCGATCCGGTAGAAATGCTTGATCTCCCAGAAAACACGGTTGGTGACGACGATCCCTTTTTGCTGGCGCTCCACCGCAAAGTGCAAATGGTCGGTCAGCATCAGATAAATATGCGGCGAAAGCTGAACGTTCAGCGTCTGCTCGGCATCGGCGACGATATCCTGGGTCAGTTCCAGATACTCCGGCCCGATGGACGAGAACAGCTCGCTCATCGGTTGCGCATCCGGGTTTGACAGCGGGATAAACACCCGGTCAGAGGACTGGCGCTCGATGGTCTCGCCTGCCTTGCGCCCGTAACCGATGCCTTTTCCCAGCAGGATGGATTCTTCTCCCACGTCGTCCCGCACCAGAACGACGCTGCTGTTCAGCACCTTCCTGATCTGCACCGGTCGTTCCTCCTTTCCATTTTTGCGTCTATCCCTCAGTCGTCCATGTCCGCGCCGTTGGTGGCGATGACCTTTTTGTACCAGTAGAAGCTGTCCTTCCGGGTACGCTTGAGCGTGCCGTTGCCCAAATCGTCCTCGTCCACATAGATGAAGCCGTAGCGCTTGCTCATCTGGCTGGTAGAGGCGGAGACGAGATCGATGGGGGCCCAGCTGGTGTAGCCCATCAGCTCCACGCCGGCGTCGATGGCCTTTTCCATCTCTTTAAAGTGGCGGCGGAAATAGTCCACCCGGTAGGGGTCGTGGATCGATCCGTCCGCCTCCACGGTATCCCGGGAGCCGATGCCGTTTTCCACAATAAAGAGGGGGATGCGGTAGCGGTCGTACAGCTCAATGAGGGAGATACGCAGCCCCACCGGGTCTACCTGCCAGCCCCACTCGCTGGAGGGCAGGTAGGGGTTCTTGACGCCCAGGATCGTATTGCCCGGGGTGCGAGGGGCATTGGGGTCTACCGACTCTGCCGAGCTGTTGTAATAACTGAAAGCGAGGAAGTCTACCGTACCCTGTTTCAGAAGCTCGAGGTCGCCTGCTTCCATCTCGATTTGAATGCCGCGGGCCTCGAGGTCCGCACGGATCATGCGGGGATATTCGCCCCGGATCTGGACATCCGAATAGAACATATTTTCCAGGTTCTTCTTCTGGGTGGCGGCCACATCCTCCGGCGCGCAGGTGTAGGGATACGTGGTCAGCTTGGTCAGCATACAGCCGATCTTTGCACCGGGGATCATCTCATGACAGAGGAGGGCGGCCTTGGCCGCCGCCACGAACTGATGGTGCAGGGCCTGGTAGCAGCAGGCGGTCTCGCCCTTTTCGCCGCACAGGTCGGGCACGATGCCCGCCGTGATAAAGGGATGCCGGTGGATGCTGTCGATCTCGTTGAAGGTCAGCCAGTACTTGACGTACTTGCCATAGTGCAAAAAGCAGGTTTTGGCAAAGCGCACGAACAGCTCCACCACCCGGCGGTCGGTCCAGCCGTTGTATTTCAGGCTGAGTGCGAGGGGCATTTCGTAGTGATGCAGGGTGACCAGCGGCTCAATGTTCAGCCGCTTCATCTCGCGGAACAGATCTTCGTAAAACTGCACGCCCTTTTCATTGGGTTCCACTTCCTCGCCAGTGGGGTAAAGACGGGTCCACGCAATGGAGACGCGCAGCACCTTAAAGCCCATCTCGGCGAACAGAGCCAGGTCCTCTTTGTAGTGGTGATAGAAATCGATGCCGCGGCGCTTGGGATAATAGGTGTCGTCCTTGTCCGCCATGGCCTCGGCAATGCGGGCGCTGGAAATGGCAACGTTGGCCTTGTAATCCTTCACATCAACATTCGGCTTATAGGTAGCCACGTCAGCCACCGACCAGCCCTTGCCATCCACATTCCACGCGCCTTCCACCTGATTGGCAGCCAGCGCGCCGCCCCACATAAATCCCTTCGGAAAACTCATTTTACGGCCTCCAGTCTCATCAGGGCGGCGCCGGGGGCCACGATCCCCTCTGCCGCCATCGTAATGGTAAAGTCGTCGCTGTTGGTAACAACGATGGGGGTAGTAACATCATACCCCGCCTTTTTGATCGCATCAAGATCAAACTTCATCAGAAGCCGGCCTTTTTTTACGACATCGCCGTTTTTCACCTGCGGCATAAAGCCCTTGCCTTCCAGCTTGACGGTGTCCATGCCGACATGCATCAGCAGGTCCGCGCCGGCGGCGGTGTGCATGGAAATAGCGTGCCTGGAATCAAAGACAGATTCGATCGTGCCGTCGGCCGGCGCGTACAGCTCGCCTTTTTCAGGCACGACCGCCATGCCGTCGCCCAGAATTTTCTGTGAGAAGACCTCGTCCTTTACTTCATGCAGGGCGATGGCCTTGCCCTGCAGGGGGCTGCAAACGACGGATGCGGAAAGCGTGCCGGCAGGGGCTTGCGCCGGGGCGGGCTCTTCCTTTGCGGGGTTTGCAGGGTCTTCGTCCTTATACAGGATCAGGGTGGCGGCAAAGGCGGCGACCAGCGCGATGCCAAAAGCCACAAAGGCCCAGGCGATGTTCATCGGATTTTCAGGATCGATGAACATGGCCATGCCGGCAAGGCCGGGGCCCATGGCGACAAAAGCCTTGACGCCCATCAGACCAACGAAGGAGCCGCTGATAAAGCTGCCGATCATAACGCCGCCCAGAACGGTCTTATGCTGCAGCGTCATGGAGTAGATAGCGGGCTCGGTAATGCCAAAAATCGCGGATACACCGGCAGAAAAAGCCGTGGAACGCAGTTCGGGATCTTTGGTCTTGACCGCGACGGCCAGAGAAGCGCCGCCTTCGGCAATGTTGTGGGCCAGGGAAGCGCCGTTGTAGAGGATCTCATACCCCATCTCGCCCAGGGAAGAAACGACATAGGGGATAAAGGCCTTGTGCGCGCCGATCGAGATGAGCAGCGGCAGGCAGGCTGCCACCAGGCCGACGGCCAGCCAGCCAACGTACTTATAAAGCCCCAGCATGACGGCGGTCAGGCCCTTGCCGATCATGAGGCCGATGGGCCCAAGGAAGAGCAGGGTCAGCGGGAAAACGACCGCGAAGCAGACCATCGGGACAAAGAAGACGCGGATGGGCTTGGGGGTGTACTTATTCATGAATTTTTCCACGAAGTACAATACCGCGACAGCCAGGATGGCGGGGAAAACCTGATACGAATACGTGACGTTTTGGATGGTGATACCAAACAGCACAGGGGCCGTCTCTGCGCCCAGCAGAGAGGTGGTCTTGGGCAGCAGCAAAGCGCCCACCGTAGCCAGGGCGATCAGCCTGTTGCAGCCGATCTTGCTGGCCATGGTCACAGCCACCAGCAGGGGCAGATAATACAGCGGGGCGTCCGCCACGTTGATGAGCACCTGGTACAACACGCTGGCGCTGTCGATGAGCCCGATGAGGGAGAACAGCGAGAGGAAAGCTTTCAGGATACCGCCGCCCGCGATGGCAGGGACCAGCGGCTGGAACACGCCCACCATAAAATCCAGGGCAGAGGCCGCAAGGTTCTTTTTGCCGGCGGCCGCAGGCGCGGCGGGCTGGCCGCCGAATTTGGCGGTCTTGTTCAGCTCGTCAAAAACTTCGACCACGTCGTTGCCGATGACCACCTGGCACTGCGGGCCGCTGGAGATCACGCCCATCACTCCAGCTGTCTTTTTCAGGGCAGCCACATCGGCCTTGGCGGGGTCTGCCAGAGTAAAGCGCAGACGAGTGGAGCAATGCTCCAGGTGTGTGACATTTTTTTCTCCGCCTACCAGACGCAGCACGTCCGCAGCGATCTGCTTATAATTTTTCATTTGGCTCCTCCTTTGAGACCATCGTTTTCTCCCCCTCTGTCCTGGCCGGGGACAGACAAAAAGAAAAGGACCCAACAGAACGCCAGCGCCCATTTCCCCCTCAACGGGAGAAGCTCTCACACGAGAATGCGCTCGTTCCGTCAGATCCTGCCTGCTTTACCAGTAACATGTCCAACTGGATGAACTGCCTACAGTATACCAGCCGTTCATGCCTTTTTCAATGTTTCTTTTCTACAAATAAAATCCTGAATGTAGGTGTTACAATGATGTGAGACAAAAGAAGAAAAAAGAGTAGCGAATAGGAGCGCCCTGTGGTAAGGTTAAGTTGCTCAGACAAAACCGAAAGGCAGGGACTCCTACTCGCCATGAATACAATAACACAAACGATGCGGTTTAGGCAAGCGGTTCTTGAATATTCCAACAAATATGGAGTCACCAGGGCCGCGATCCGTTACAAGGTAAACCGTCAGTACATCTACCGCTGGAGAAAGCGCTACGACGGCACAGTACAGTCTCTTGCCGACCGCTCTCACCGTCCCCACAGTCATCCAAACCAGCATACACCAGAGGAGATCAAACTTATCCTCAATATGAGACGCCGGAATCCTCACACTGGACTTGTGGTCTTTTGGGTCAAGCTGAGGCAGAGAGGCTATACACGCTCTATCTCAGGTCTATACCGCTTCCTTCGCAAACGCGGCCAGATGGCAGTCAAACTGCCCAATCCCAAACGCAAGTCAAAACCTTACGAACAAATGCAGTATCCAGGCCAGCGCGTCCAGATCGACGTGAAATTTGT
>CALXGZ010000018.1 GCA_944387975.1 uncultured Faecalibacterium sp. | reverse complement strand
CGGTGGACGCCGGATCATTCCAAAAAGACGACCCGGAACAGGCCAGGACGCCGGTGACGGCGGGCTTTACCGCGGAAGAATAAACAACGATCGATCAACAGAAAAGGAGGTCCCCTATGAAAAAGCTGGTAAGTCTCTTTGCGGCGCTGGCCCTGCTGCTGGCGCTGGCCGCGCCGGGCGCGGCGGCCCAAACGCAGCCCGAGGCCGGGCGCATCTATCTCTACGGCGAGACCCACGCCGACCCCGCCTGCCTCGAGCAGGAGCTGGCGGCCTGGGACAAGTATTATAAAGAACTGGGCATGCGGGACCTCTTTCTCGAGGTGCCCTCCTACACCGCCCAGTTCATGAACCTGTGGATGAAAGCGGAGGACGACGCCATCCTCAGCCGCCTGTTCGAGGACCTGGAAGGCACCGCCATGCACGACCAGAACGTGTGGGATTTTTACAAGGCCATCAAGGAAAACTACCCCGAGACGCTCTTTCACGGCTTTGACGTGGGCCACCAGTACAACACCACCGGTACCCGCTACCTGATCGGCCTGGCGCTGACCGGGCAGATGGGCTCGGCCGACTGGGACGAGACCCAGCGCGCCATCGACCAGGGCAAGCAGTATTACCAGACCGGCGACGCGGCCTACCGCGAGGACTGCATGGCCGAGAACCTCGCCCGCGCCTTCGAGGCGCTGCCCATGGGGGCCAGCGTCATGGTCATCACCGGGTCGGCGCACTCGAACCTGTACACCGCCGACTATTCCACCGGCACCGTGCCCTGCATGGCAAACCAGCTGCGCGCGCAGTACGGCGCGGCTTTGCAGGCGCGCAACCTCTCCGACGGCATCGACTACACCCGCGCCGGGGATACCCAGCTCGTCCGCCTCGCGGGGGCGGACTACACCGCCGTCTGCCTGGCCGGGCAGGACCTGCGCGGCCGCCTGCCGGGCTACGCCAGCCGCGACTTCTGGCTGGTGGAGGGCGCCTACGAGGCGGTGCGCGCGCTGCCCGCCAACGGCGACGTTTTGCCCTACCACAACTTTGTCAACCCTGTGGAGCTGGGCCAGGTCTACCGCGTGGTGTACACGATGGAGGACGGCGGCACGGCGGAGTACTACTACCGCGCCGACGGTGCGACCTTCCAGGGGGAGGCAGCCGTGACCGGTTTTGCGGCGGAGGCGGCTTAAAAAGCGCGGATTTTGTCAGATCTCCGGCACTTTTTTGCGGCCAAAGGCTTTCACTTTGTTCAAAGTTGTGATATAATACAAAGCGTAGAGATACCCGGAAAGGGGGCACACACATGCTGGAAGATGCGTTCCAGGCCGTCTATACAAAATTCAAGCTGCACTTTTATCAAAAGGTGTTCCACCGCTTCGCCACGCGGGAGGCGACGCTGACCACCGTCGAATCCTTCTGCATGGAGGGCATCATGGCCCTGGGCGAGCCGACCATCGCCGAATTTTCCCGCATGATGCAGATATCGACGCCGAACGCCGCGTATAAGATCGGCAGCCTGGTGCGCAAGGGCTATGTCGAAAAGATCCAGTCCACCACCGACCGGCGGGAATATCACCTGCGCCCCACCCAGAAATACATCGATTATTACAGCATCAGCTACTCCTACCTGCACACCGTCATCGAGCGCGTGCGCGAGCGCTTCTCGCCCGAGGACGTGGCCAAGCTGGAAGAGATGCTGACCATCGTCAACAACGAGCTGATGCCCGAGCTGCAGCTGCCGGCCCGCAAGGCGGCCCCGGACGGGCAGGCCGGCGGAGGTGAGGCCGATGCATGACGGACAGCCCGCGCCCTCGCTGCTGGATTACCTGGCCGAGAAGATCGACTGCACCTATTTGAGCGACCTGCGCCATTTGGACGACGCGCGCCGCCGCCAGCTGCGCTACCAGATCTGGCAGCTGACGCCCGACAGCGCCACGCTGGAGGAATGGAACGACGCGCTGGACTACCTGGCCGGGCGCGATGCCGCGCCGGATTGCGCCGCCGCCCGCGCGGCCCTGCTGGACGCGCTGCAATAAGGCTGCAATACGGATATGACAGACCCCCGCTTTCCGATTGGGAAGGCGGGGGCCTGGCTTTTCTGCGGGGCGCTTTTGTGTTATACTGGGGTCATCACATACGGGAGGCTGCTATGAGCAAGAAAAAGATCCTCTTCATCACCACGGGCGGCACCATCGCCAGCGTGCGCACGGCGCAGGGGCTGCGGCCGGTGCTGTCCAGCGGCGAGCTGCTGGCCCACATGCCGGCCCTGGCGCAGCTGTGCCAGTTCGACACCCTGGCGCTGTGCAGCATCGACAGCACCGATATGGGCCCGGCCCACTGGCTGGATATGGCCCGCGCCATCGAGGAAAACTACAGCCGCTACGACGGCTTCATCCTCTGCCACGGCACCGACACCCTGGCCTACACCGCCGCCGCGCTGAGCTACCTTGTGCAGGATGCGGCCAAGCCCATCATCCTGACGGGCGCGCAGCAGCCCATCTCGAACGAGATCACCGACGCCAAAAAGAACCTCTGGGACAGCGTGATCTGCGCCCTCGACGCGGGCAGCCGTGGGGTGATGGTGGTGTTCGGGGGCGTGGTCATCGCGGGCACCCGCGCCAAAAAGAACAAGACCATCAGCTACGACGCCTTCGCCTCGGTCAACTTCCCGCATCTGGCGCAGGTGCAGGGCGACCGGCTGGTGCGCTACATCGAGACGCCGCCGCCCGCGGGGCCGGTGCGCTTCAGCCACGCGCTGGACGAGCGGGTCTTTCTGCTCAAGCTGACGCCCGGCATGCGACCGGGCCTGCTGGCGGAGATCTTCCGCCTGTACGACTGCGTCATCGTCGAGAGCTTCGGCGCGGGCGGGCTGCCGCAGTCCCTGGTGGAGGGCTTTGCCCGGGGGCTGGGCCGCTACGAGGACACCCACAAGGTGCTGATCCTGACCACGCAGGTGACCTACGAGGGCAGCGACGCCGGCATCTACGAGGTGGGCCGCCGCGTGAAGGACCGCTTCGATTTCCTCGAGGCCCACGACATGACCATCGAGGCCGCCGTCACCAAGAGCATGTGGCTGCTGGCCCAGCCTGCGGGCAGCTTTGCTGAGCTGCAGCGCCGCTTCTACCGGCAGGTCAACTTCGACACCTTTTACCACTGACAGGGGGCGGCTATGAAACAACGCAAACGCAAAAAATGGCCCGGGGCGGCTGCGGTGCTGCTGTGGGCGGCGATCCTGGCGGCCGGCTTCGGGATGGGGTGGCTGCTGGCCGCCTTCGGCGATCGAAGCGGGCTTTCCCTGCCGTGGATCGTGGTGGGCCTGGCGGTCGGGATGGTCCAGATCGTCCTGCACGAGGGCGGGCATCTGGCCGCCGGCCTCGCCACCGGGTACAGCTTCGTCTCCTTCCGCGTCGGCAGCCTGATGCTGATGAAAAAGGTGGGCAGGCTGCGCTTTTGCCGCTACCAGCTGGCGGGCACCGGCGGGCAGTGCCTGCTGGCCCCGCCGCCCTGGCGGGAGGACGGCTTCCCTGCCCTGTGGTATAACCTGGGCGGGCCGCTGGCGAACCTGCTGGCCGCGGCGCTGTGCGGGCTGGGGGTGTGGCAGTGGCGGGGCAGTATGCCCGCCCTGGCGTCCATCCTGCTGGCGGCGGGGGCGGTCGGGCTTTACCTGGGCCTGATCAACGGCATCCCGCTGAAGATCGAGGGCATGCCGAACGACGGCTACAACGCCCTGTGCCTCAAGGATGCGGCCAGCAAGCGGGCCATCTGGGCGCAGCTGGCCATCAACGCGGCGCAGGCCGAGGGCGCGCGCCTGCGCGAGCTGCCCGCGGACTGGTTCGAGCTGACGGGCGGCGCCGGCCCCGACGACCCGCTGAAAGGCGCGGTCTGGGTCTGCCGCTATAACCGCCTGGTGGACGAAGGGCGGTATGACGAGGCCGCCGCCCTGCGGGATACCCTTTTGGGCGGCGGGGCAAAGCTCGCGGCCGTCCACCGGTATTCACTGGAGGCCGACCGGGCCTTCTTCCAGATCGTGAACGGCGAGACCGCCGCCGGTCTGGCCGCCCTCGAGGGCGGGGAGCTGAAAGCCTTCCTCCGGCAGATGAAGTCGCACCCCGGCATCGCGCTGGTGAGCTGGGCCGGGGCGCTGGCCGCCGGCAAGGCGGACAAGGCCGAAAAGTGCCGCCGCGCCTTCGACAAAGCGCTGGCCGGCTGGCCCTACGCCGGGGACGCCGCGGCCA
>CALXGZ010000017.1 GCA_944387975.1 uncultured Faecalibacterium sp. | reverse complement strand
ACCCAACTGAATGGAGTCAGAGTATGTTACCATAAGCCAGCCCCCCTTTCCGCAGAACGGAGGGCCCAAAGAAGCGCCTTCCGTCCCGGTATGAGCCAGGGGAAGACACACCGCTTGCCGTTTATCGACAACACCCACCTATAAAATACCATATGCGGCCGCAAAAAACAAGCCGCAGACAACAAAAAGCCCAGGGCCTGTTTTGCACAGACTCTGGGCCTTTGTGTTGAAAATCAGCCGGGGTAACGGCCGGTCATCAGCAGCTGCTCCGCGCGGCGGACCTGCTCTTCGGTGGGGGGGACGGCGTCCGCCAGGGAGTAGGGGATGCCCAGCTTCTGCCATTTGAACAGGCCCAAAGTGTGGTAGGGCAGTACCTCCACCCGCTGGACGGTGGGCAGGCTGGCGATGAACGCGCCGGTCCGGCGCAGGCCGTCTTCATCGTCGGTCAGGCCGGGCACCAGCACGTGCCGGACCCACAGGGGCACCCCCAGCGCGGCCACGTGCCGGGCCATGGCGAGGATGTTCTCGTTCGATTGGCCCGTCAGCTGGCGGTGCTTTTCGGGGTCGATCTCCTTCAGGTCGAGGATGACCAGGCTGGTGTAGCGCATCAGCTCGTCGAAGGCGGCGAGGTAGGCCGGGTCCTCCGGGCGGAAGGGCCCGCCCGCCGTGTCGAGGGCGGTGTGGACCTTTTTCTCATGCGCCAGACGAAAGAACTCCGTCAGGAAGGGCAGCTGGAGCAGCGGCTCGCCGCCGCTGACCGTGACGCCGCCCTTTTTGCCCCAGTAGTTGCGGTAGCGCCAGACATGGGCGAAGAGCTTGTCTGCCGTCCAGCGCTGGCCGCAGCCCTGGGCCCAGGTCTCGGGGTTGTGGCAGTAGCGGCAGCGCAGGCCGCAGCCCTGCAAAAAGACCACGAAGCGCACCCCAGGCCCGTCCACGGAGCCGAAGCTCTCGAGGGAGTGGACCAGCCCCTCCGGCACGGGCTTACAGGCTGCCATGGCAGGTGCGGCTGATGACGTCGAGCTGCTGCTCGCGGGTCAGGTCGATGAACTTGACCGCATAGCCCGACACGCGGATGGTAGAGTTGGCGTACTCCTACATTTCGGGGTGCTCGATCGCGTCGAGCAGCTTCTCCTTGCCGAAGACGTTGACGTTCAGGTGGTGCGCCCCCTGGTCGAAGTAGCCGTCCATGACCTGCACCAGGTTCTCGACGCGCTCGGCCTCGCTGTGGCCCAAAGCGTCGGGGTTGATGGTCTGGGTGTTGGAGATGCCGTCCAGCGCCCAGTGGTAGGGCAGCTTCGCCACCGAGTTCAGCGAGGCCAGCAGGCCGTTCTGCTCCGCGCCGTAGCTGGGGTTCGCGCCCGGGGCGAAGGGGGTGTAGGCCTTACGCCCGTCGGGCAGCGCGCCGGTGTACTTGCCGTACACCACGTTGGAGGTGATGGTCAGAATGGAGGTGGTGGCCTCCGAGTTGCGGTAGGTGTGGCGCTTCTTGATCATCTCCAGGAAGGTGCGCAGCAGCCACACGCCGATGTCGTCGGCGCGGTCGTCGTCGTTGCCGTACTTGGGGAAGTCGCCCTCGATGGCGAAGTCCACCGCCAGGCCGCTGTCGTCGCGGATGGCCTTGACCTTGGCGTACTTGATGGCGCTGAGCGAGTCGATCACGTGCGAGAAGCCCGCGATGCCGGTGGCGAAGGTGCGGCGCACGTCGGTGTCGATCAGGGCCATTTCGGCCTCTTCATAGTAGTACTTGTCGTGCATGTACTGGATCAGGTTCAGCACGTTGACGTACAGGCCGGCCAGCCAGTCCAGCATCTGGACGTACTTGGGCAGCACCTCGTCGTAGGTCAGGTACTCGCTGGTGATGGGGGCGTAGTTCGGGCCCACCTGCTCGTGGTTCTTTTCGTCCACGCCGCCGTTGATGGCGTACAGCAGGCACTTGGCCAGGTTGGCGCGCGCGCCGAAGAACTGCATCTCCTTGCCGGTCTGGGTGGCCGACACGCAGCAGCAGATCGAGTAGTCGTCGCCCCAGACGGGCTTCATGACGTCGTCGTTCTCGTACTGGACAGAGCTGGTCTCGATCGAGACCTTGGCCGCGTACTTCTTGAAGTTCTCGGGCAAGGCCGAGGAGTAGAGCACGGTCAGGTTGGGCTCGGGGGCGGGGCCCATGTTCTCCAGCGTGTGCAGGAAGCGGTAGCAGGTCTTGGTGACCATGCTGCGGCCGTCCATGCCGATGCCGCCCACCTCCAGCGTGGCCCACACGGGGTCGCCGGAGAACAGCTGGTTGTAGCTGGGGATGCGGGCGAACTTGACCATGCGGAACTTCATGACCATGTGGTCGATCAGCTCCTGGGCCTCGGTCTCGGTCAGGGCGCCGCGGTCGAGGTCGCGCTGGATGTAGATATCCAGGAAGGTGGAGATGCGGCCCACGCTCATGGCGGCGCCGTTCTGGGTCTTGATGGCGGCCAGGTAGCCGAAGTACAGCCACTGGACGGCCTCCTTGGCGTTTTTGGCCGGCTGGGAGATGTCGTAGCCGTAGAGCTCGGCCATCTTCTTCATGCCCTTGAGCGCGCCGATCTGCCGGGCGATCTCCTCGCGCAGGCGGATGACGTCGTCGGTCATGGTGCCGTCGCCGCAGTTGGCGAAGTCGCGCTGCTTTGACTCGATCAAGGCGTCGATGCCGTACAGCGCCACGCGGCGGTAATCGCCCACGATGCGGCCGCGGCCGTAGGTGTCGGGCAGGCCGGTGATGATGTGGCTGTGGCGGGCGCGCTTCATCTCGGGGGTGTAGGCGTCGAACACGGCCTGGTTGTGGGTGCGGGTGTATTCGGTAAAGATCTTGTGCAGCTCGGCGCTGGGCTGGTAGCCGTAGGTGGTGCAGGCCTGCTCGGCCATTTTGATGCCGCCGTAGGGCATAAAGGCCCGCTTGAGGGGCTTATCGGTCTGCAGGCCGACGATCTGCTCAAGGTCCTTGAGGCTTTCGTCGATGTAGCCGGAGCCGTACGAGGTCAGGCTGCTGACGACCTCGGTCTCCATATCCAGCACGCCGCCCTTGGCGCGCTCTTCCTTTTGCAGCTTCTGCAAGGCGTCCCAGAGCTTGTTGGTGGCCTCGGTGGGGCCGGCCAGGAAGCTCTCGTCCCCTGCGTAGGGGGTGTAGTTTTTCTGGATGAAGTCGCGGACGTTGACCTCTTCCTTCCAGATGCGGCCCTCAAAGCCTTCCCACTGGGTATAGTCCTTCATTGCTTACCTCCTTGGTATTGAGAACAGATCGGGCGGGTCAAAAGTTAGAAAATACTAACCTTGATGAGTAAGAGAAAGGGCACTGACCACCGGACAGCCCCTTCGGGCGGCATGCTGACCGCCAGGCGGGAGCAGGCGGCTTTGCTTCCAACCCGTCCCGGCCTTACTTATCATAGCATGAAAATAGGAAAAATCAAGAGGGAAAACCTGTAATCCGGTCACAAACAGGAAAAGTTGGTACTATGCACAAAAGGGACGCAAAGCCGCCCAAACCCTTGTGCGGAAAGGCGAGGCGAAATTTTTTTGCCTTACCCCCTTGACACAAACCCACGGGTGTGGTATCCTATGGGTGCAAGAAGGTTAGCTATACCTAACTTTCTTGGGGACACTATGAGAACTCCTCCATTCCATTCTCTCTTTTCTCTTTTGGGGGCCTTACGGGGCGGTTTGGTTTGCGCCGCCCGGCCCCAACGGCAGAAAAAGGCGGGCGACCCGGCTTGACCGACCGGGCGCCCGCTTTTTTTGCGTGTTGGCGCTGTGTTTATTCCGCCGCGTTCTGCTCCAGAAGGGCCCGGACCTCGGCGCGGAGGGTATCGGCGAAGGCCTGCTTGGAGTAGTAGCGCTCGTACAGGGCGCGGCAGGCCGGGGCCATGCGCGCGGCAAGGCCGGGGTTTGCGATCATCTTGCCCAGGGCCTCGGCCAGGGCGGCGGGGCTGTCGCCGTGGTAGACGAAGCCGTCCACCCCCTCGGTGATCAGGCCGGCGGTGCCCGTGTGCTCCGACACGATGCCGGGCTTGCCGAAGATCAGCCCCTCGGTGACGAAGGTGGGCATGGGGTCGTCGCGGGAGCTGCACACCGTGCAGGCGCACTGCTGCATCAGGGACTTGATCTCGTCCCGGCTCAGCCGCTTGGCGTAAAAGACGTTCCGGGGGTAATCGGCGCACAGCTGCTGCACCTGGGTCAGCAGCCGCTTATCCGCGCCCTTGCCCACAAAAAGGAAGGCCGCTTTGGCCCGCAGCTCCTCCGGCAGCAGGCGGATGGCCTCCACAAGGATGTCCTGGCCCTTGCGCATCTCGAAGGCGCCCACGCTGACGAAGAGCGGCAGCCCCCCGGCGTAGCCGGTGTCGTAAGGGGCGAAGGTGTCCTGCGCGTAGTCGGGCAGGCCGTAGATCAGCTGCCCGATCTCGAAGTCGGGGCGGTGGGCGTGCATGGCGGCGGTGGCGTGGCTGCCCACCGCGCAGACGCGGACGTTGCGCTCCAGCGTGCGGGGGATCAGGTGGGACAGGTAGCCGTAGCCCACAAAGGCGTCGTGCAGCCACCACAGCACGGGTACGGGCCCGCCGTTCAGCGCGCGGATGGCCTTTACCTCCACGATGGTGTTGGCGACGACCAGGTCCGCGGCGGCGGCCAGGCCCCACAGCCCCGATGCGCTGACGCAGTCGGGGTGGGTGACGGCGGTGGCCCCCGCCTCCACAAAGAGCGGCAGCGAGCCGCCGTCCCCCGGGCCCAGCACGGCCACCTCGTAGCCCAGCTGGCGCAGCACCGGCACCGCGCTGACCAGCACGATGGGCGCGCCGGTCATATCCAGCACGTGGCTGAGCAGCAGGGCGCGCTTGCCATGCTGCGAGAACAGGTCCGCGGCGCAGAGCTCGCGGCGGTAGCGCAGCAGCGCCTGGGGGATGTGGGCCGGGCGCTCGGCCAGGCGGACGGCCTGGGCCAGCAGGGCGGCGGGGTCGTCGGGGTCGGCGGCAGCGGCGCGGCAGCGGTCAAGCAGTCCGCGGGAGAGCACGGCGCAGCCGCAGCCCTCGGGGCGATGGGCGGCGCGGTAGAGCACGGTGTCGCCCTCAAAGCCGAAGACCGCGTCGCAAAAGGCGAAGTCGGCCCCGTCCTGCAAAGCGCCCGCAAAATAGCTGAGGGTGGTGCTGAGGCACTCGGCGTCCTCGGCGGCCAGCACCACGCCCTCCACCCCGGCGGGCAGCGGCTCGAGGGCCGCGGTCAGGTGGAACTTGCGGTGCAGCTGATACTCCAGGCTGGCGGCCAGGTGGACGCAGCGGCCCGGCGCGTAGACCGCCAGCCAGGTGAGCTGGGTGTCGCGGTAAGGCTGGGTGGACAGCTGGAACTGCTGGAATTGACTGTACGTGGAATACATGGCTCACCTCGGCTTATTTGCTGCGCCCGAACAGCGCGCGGATGGGGGCTGTCATCTTCCAGCATGCGCTGGACAGCACCGCCTCGTAGCTGAGGCGGAAGTGCTCTTTTTCGTTGATGGCGGCCTCCAGCTGCTGCTCCAGGTGGGCGGCGCGGCGCTCCTGCCCGGCCAGCTGCTCGCCGTAGTCCTGGGCCAGGGCGCGCTGCGCGTCGGCGGCGGCAGCCGCGGCGGCCGCCTGCGCCTGGCAAAGCTCGATGCCGCGGCGCATCGCGTGGAAGACCGTATCGTCGCCGCCGGTCTGCAGGGGGTAATAGCTGTAGGTCACCGACAGCTTGGTCCCCGCGGGCAGGCGGCCGGGGCAGTCCACGTAGAACTGGGGATCGAAGTTGAGGAACAGCGCCCTGCCCCCGTCCAGGGCCAGCGCGCCGTTCGGGACGGGCTCCAACTTTTCGTCCGACAGGGCCAGCCCGGCCACATAGCAGGGCAGCTCGCCGGGGTCGATGCGGATGGCCCGCACCTCGCGCGGGAGCTCGAAAATGGCCGAGACGCTGTGGTTGTTCACCGAGTAGGCCGACACCGGCGCGGGCAGGGTGTCCTGCTCGGAAAAGCCCAGGCCGCAATCCAGGTACAAGGTCAGGCGGAACAGGGTCATGTTGTCGTAGCTCTCGTGCTGTTCCAGCGCGGCGAGCTGCTGCTCCAGCGCAAGGCAGCGCTGCGCCAGCTTGGCCGCGCCCTGGTCGGCGAGGGCGAGCTGCTGCTGCAGTTCGGCGATCTGCTGCGCGGGGGTGGGTTTGCTTGCAGGGGGCATGATTCTTCACCTCATATCCATAGTTTGCCCGGGCGCGCCGCCCGGGAATCCGTTTGCCGTGAAAAAAGCTGCAAAGGCTGGACGTTTTGGCACATCCTGGAAGCTGCGCGGGATACAAAAATTTCTGCGGCGGGGGCGGGCCCTGCCGCAGAAAACGGGAGTACGTATTTTTTTAGTGCCGCGCCGCATAGCGCTGGAAGCGTGCCTGCCGGCGGGCGAGGCGGGCCTTCTGCGCGCGGGGCGGGGTGATGCGCTTGCGCAGCTCCAGCAGCAGGCAGCCCGCCGCGATCAGGCCGCAGCGCAGCAGGTACTGCGCCAGCAGCCCCACGATGGGGTTCGCCGTGAACTGCGCCGCGAAGAGGTACCAGGGCACCGCGGTCAATTCCACGGTGTGCAGGCAGAAGATGTGCAGCGAGCACCGGCCCACCCCCTCCAAAAAGTGGGTGACGGGGTTCTCCACCCGGGTGCTGACCCGCACGAAGAGGCAGACGATCCACAGGCCGATGACGCCGTTGACGAAGATGCCCACCGGGCCCAGCGTCCACTCGCCCATGGACATGTTGTCGGTGGAGCCCGACAGCACCGAGCCCGCCGCCGCCACCGCCATGCAGATGGCCGCCGCCGGGAACAGCCAGGGCTGCTTCGGCTGCTCCAGCCAGCGGCGCTTTTTCAGGATGTGGCCCAGGTACAGGTAGGGCACCACCGTCATGCCCTGGGACAGGCAGAAGGGCAGCTCCCACACAAGGCAGGTGCCCCAGCCCAAAATGGCCGTCGCGGCCACCGCGCAGGGTATGTAGCGCTCCGGGAAGGCGTTGAACAGGATATCCAGGATGATCCAGCCCACCGCCAGCGTCAGCAGGTACCACATCGGCCCACAGGAGAAGATGCTCATGCCGAAATAATCCGAGGTGTGGGGCAGCCCCAGCAGAAAGCCGGCCAGCACGCGCTCACTCTCGGCGACGGCCACCTCCCAGGAGCCGAAGAAGTGGTGGTGCAGCACCAGGTGCAGCCCCGCCGTGGCCAGCGCCGTGTACAAAAAGGGCGGCAGGATGCCCCGCAGCTGCTGCTGGATACATTTGCCCACCGACCGCTTGCGGAAGCCGTAGCCGCTGGCTATGTAGAAGGCGGACATCAGCGCTTCGCGGTAGATAAAGATCAAAAAGGTGCTGACCGACAGCCCGCCCCCGACGTTGAGGGCGTAGCCCTCGGCCGTGTGGGACAGGATGACGGTGGCCATGCCTATGCCCTTGAACAGGTCGAACATGCCCAGGGTATTGGCGGTGCGGGTCTTGGTTCCTTTCATCGCAGGGGTCCTCCTCGCAAACACAAGAAATTCCTTCCAGCAGGCCCGGCGAAAAAAGGAAGGATCGGCAGGTTATACACATCGCGCCTTTTGTTTGCACAAAGATTTGTTCAAATCTAGTATAATGCTTTTTCACCCGGCTGTCAATTTCATTCGGCATTTTGCGCCGGGCCGGGCGGCCTGACGGAATTTAGTTTAGCATACATCCAGCCCGATCCAAGCGTTTGGCAGCATTTACATGCAAAACGGGGCCTGTTTTGCCGTGCTGCTGCATCGTATGCGGCGGGCCGGGGCGGTGTGCGCGCAAAAATACGCCCCGGCCATTGACAGCCGGGCGGCAGCGTGGTATCCTGTTGGTAACCTGTAATACAGGTGCCGCCGCCGTCTTTGGGCCGAAAGCGCCCTTTTTGGTTGCAAAGGCATCCTGCATCCTATATAATGAATACGATAAAAACAGGGCGTATCATGCGCGCGATGGGAGGATGAAACGATGATCTCGACAGTGTATCAGCTGGTCAACAACATGGAGGCAAGCCACGCCGGCAAGACAGCCATCCAGTATTACGACGAGGCCAAGGGGGGCGTGGTCAGCATCCGCTACGAGCAGTACGCCCGGGATATCCGCCGCGCGGCGGGGCTGCTGCTGCACCGCGACCCGGACATCCGGGGCAAAAAGGTCTGCCTGCTGGCCCGCAACGGCTACGATTTTCTGGTCAACATGTTCTCGGTGCTGCTGACGGGCGCGGTGCTGGCGCCGCTCAACCTGCAAAAGAACTGGGACGAGATCCAGTACGAGCTGGACCTGGTGGAGCCGGCCTACATCCTCCACGACGGCGAGTTCGCCGCGCGGGAGCCGGCCCTCGCCGCGGCCTGCGGCGAAAAGCTGCTGCCGCTGGACGGCTACAATACCTCCGCCTGGAGCGACGCCGGCGCCGAGTGCGCCGACCCGGACGCGCTGTCGGTGATCCTTTTCACCTCGGGCACCACCGGGCGCAGCAAGGGCGTGATGATCAGCCAGCGCAACCTCTTCGCCCCGATGGACTTCTACTGCCTGCCCTTTGCGGACATCGAGCGGCAGACCGGCTGGGACACCAGCACCTTCCGCTCCTTCTCGGTGCTGCCCATGTTCCACGTGGCGGCGCTGACCAGCTCCATCTCCTGGGCCATCATGGGCAACACCGTCAACCTGTGCACCGACTTGAAGCACTTTTACCGCGACCTGGCCGCGATGGACAGCGAGGTCATGGCGGTGGTGCCGGTGCTGCTGCAGACCATCCACCACGACGTCGTGCGCGGCCGGCGGGCCCGCCTGGGCAGCCTGAAGGTGCTGACCTGCGGCGCGGCCACGATGGACGCGGGCACCATGTCCGACCTGATCGGGGCGGGCTTCTTCATCTGCCAGATGTACGGCCTGACCGAGACGGTGGGCGACGGCGCGTGGAACAACTCGCAGGACCTGGCCGATATCCACTCGGTGGGCCTGCGGGACCCCAAGCGGGAATATAAGCTGGACGAAGGCGAGCTGTGCATCCGGGGCGACTCGGTCATGATGGGCTATTACAAGGACCCCGAGGCCACCGCCGAGGTGCTGGACGCCGAGGGCTGGCTGCACACCGGGGACCTGGCGCGCATCGACGAGCGGGGCTATATCTTCCTCACCGGGCGCAAGAAGAACGTCATCATCCTGGGCAGCGGCGAGAATGTCAGCCCCGAAGAGCTGGAGGCCAAGCTGGACCAGTGCCCCGCCGTCGTCGAGAGCCTTGTGCGCGAGGAGGGCGGCAAGATCGGCGCGCTGGTGTGGTGCGGCGAGAACGCGGGCGAAGAGGCCCGGGCCGCCGTGCAGGCCCATATCACCGAGCTGAACCGCAGCCTGCCGCTGTATAAGCGCATCTCGGCGCTGCACCTGGCGGATGGGCCGCTGCCCCGCAACGCCGCAGGCAAGCTGCTGCGCGGCTGAATGTGCATACCCGCGTGCCCGGATGGGATACTATAAGGGCCGCGTTGTAGAAATTTGATCGAATATTACCGAAAGGAAGCATTTACTATGAGCCGTACCGAGATCATTGCCCAGATCGTGGGCATCCTGGAAGATGTCGCCGAGATCAGCCCCGACGAAGTGACGGAGGACAGCGTCCTGATGGACGACCTCGATCTGTCCTCGATGGAGATCCTGACCATCGTGGCCGACCTGGAGGAGACCTTCGGCATCCGCATCCCGGAAAAGGAGCTGCGCAGCTTCGTCACCATCAGCGACCTGGCCGATTACCTGAGCGCGCGGGTGGGCTGAGCTATGGCCGAGACACGGACCCGCTCCGCCGCGCTGATCCCCCAGGGCGTCATGTACTATTACAGGGATAAGCACATCTACTGCCGCTACCAGTACGCCCTGCGGGACGCGGTGGACCCGGCCCTGCTGCAGCAGGCGGTGGACGCCGCCCTGGCCGAGGCGGAACACTTTAAGTTGAAACTGGTGCGCGAAAAACAGGACGTATACCTCGTCCCGAACGAGCGGCCCTTCACCGTCTGCCTGGGCAGCGCGCTGAAGGCCATGCCGGAGGAGACGGACGGCTATTTCTTCAACCTCTCCTGCGAGGGGGATACGGTCTATTTCGACTGGTTCCACTTCGTGGCCGACGGGCGCGGGGTGTCCCGCTTTCTGACGCGCATTTTGCTGGAATACTGCAACCGGCGCTACGGCGCGGGCTTTGCCTGCCCGCCGCTGACCGCGGCCCCGCCCTACGACATGCAGGCGCTGGTGGCGCTCGACCCTACCATCGGGCAGGAGAAGATGCCCGAGATCGACCCCGTGCAGCCCGAGACCGGGCGGCTGTGCCGCTCGATGGTGCGGCTGGACAAAGCCAGCCTGGTGGCCGCGGCGGCGCGCTGCGGCGTCAAGCCGGTCAGCGCCCTGCTGGGCCTGCTGTGCCTGGCGATGGGCCCGCTGCTGGGCCGCGAGCGGGTGGAGTACTGCTACTCCACCGACACCCGGCGGGCCCTGGGCGTGCCGGACGCCTTTTACAACTGCGTCGCCTCCTTCCGCTACGGGGTGCAGGCCGGGCCCGCCGCCCGCCTGGCGGACCTCGCCCCGGCCATCGACGCCGACCTGAAGGCGAACCTTGTGCCCGAGGTGCAGCTGCGCCAGATGGCCAAGATGATGCACTGGGTGGTGCGCGTCGACGCCCTGAAAGCGCCGCTGAAGATCAAAAAGCGCGTGTTCCGCATGGGCGAGGCGATGGGCAACTTCCCGGCTGATTTCTGGATCAGCTACCTGGGCGACCCGCTGGACCCCGCCCGCGGCTACCCGCCGGCCCTCAACGACTACATCCGGGACTTCGAGGTCTGGGTGCCGCCCGACGGCGCGTCGGTGGGCTTTGAGGTGGCCAGCTTCCAGGGGCAGCTGATCGTCTGCATCCAGGATAAGCTGGGCCGCGCCGGCCTGGCCGGGGCCCTGCAGGCCGCCTGCGAGCGGGAGGGCGTCGCGGTGCGCTTTGCGGGCGAAGTGGGCCCCGCGCTGCCGCATCAGGAATAGGATACATAAAAACAGCGCCCTGAGGCCAAAACTCAGGGCGCTTTTTGCAGCGCAAAAATTTTTTTGCAAAACTTGCAGAAAACGCGGCCCCTGCCCCGTTATAATAGGCAGAACGGGCCGTTCGAGTACGTGAAAGGAGAGGGGTGCAGGGCGAAGTGGTATGACGACACAGGAATTTACATCGATGGTGCGGACCTACCAGGGCCTTGTCTACACCGTCTGCTACCAGCTGGTGCAGGACCAGGACACCGCCCAGGACCTCGCGCAGGAGACCTTCCTTGCGGCGTGGCGGGCGGCGGGCCGCTGCCCGCCCGGCTGCGAAAAGCAGTGGCTGGCCCGCATCGCGGCCAACAAGGCCAAGGACCACCTGCGCAGCGGCTGGGCGCGCAAAATGAGCACCCCCGGCGACGAGGTGCTGGCCTTGGCCGGCGCGCCGCCGGACCAGGGGCCCGAGGCGCAGGCCCTGGCCAGCCTGGGGGAGGAGGCCCTGCGGCAGAAGATCCTGGCCCTGCGGGAGCCGTACCGCACCCCCTGCCGGCTGTGCCTGCTGGAGGGCTACGCCCCGGCGGAGGCCGCGCGTCTTTGCCGCCGGCCCGAAAAGACCTTCAACGCCCAGCTGTGGCGGGCCAAAAAGATGCTGCGGGCCGAGATCGAACAGGAACGTGAACAGGAAAGGAGGACCGGGGATGGAACTGTTTAGAGAGGACGGCTGCCTGACCGGCGAGGGGCTGCAGGCCCTGATCGACGGGCAGCTGGATGAGCTGGGCCGCCTGGAAGCGGCCGAACACCTGAGCTATTGCGACGCCTGCATGGACCGCTATACGGCCCTGCTGGGCGGCGGCGCGCTGCTGCAGCCGCCCCGGGACCTGAGCCGCCCGCTGGGCCGGGCCATCTGGGTGCACCTGATGACGAACGTCTACGGCCGTGTGGCCGTGGCGTCGGTGGCGGCGCTGCTGGCGCTGACCATCTGGCGCAGCGGCAGCCTGGGGCTGATCCTCGGCCGGGGGGCCTGTGCGCTGGAGACCTACGTCCCCGAAGAGATCGCGCCGCCGGCTGCGGCCGAAGTACCCAAATCGGATTACAAGACGCCGCCCCGCCCCGGCGAAGCGCCCGCGGCGGTGCAAAAGGCCCACGAGGCCGTCAGCGGCTTTTTGAGCAGCCTTGCCGCCAGGACCGGCGGCGCGGCCAACGGATAGGAGAGATGACGCCATGAAAAAGAATGGATTTTTGACCTTCTGCTTCGCCTTTATCCCGGGCGCAGGGCAGATGTACCAGGGATACATGAAGCGGGGGCTGTCCCTTGTGGGCATCTGCGCGGCGGCCATCGGGGTGGGCAGCCTGTTTTACCCGCTGGTCGGCTTTGCCTTTGCAGTCGGCTGCATCGTCTGGATGGTCAGCTTTTTCGACACCTTCAACCTGCGCGGCCAGCTGCTGGCCGGCACCGCCCCGGAGGACGACTACCTCTTCCATCTGGGACAGGACGTCAGCTTTGAGCGGCTGCTCAAGACCCGGCACAAGCTGTTCGGCTGGGTGCTGGTGGCTGTGGGCCTGTACACCCTGTACGAAGAACTGGTGATGGACTTTCTGCGGGAGCTGTACTGGAACAGCAACAACAACTGGATCGTCCGGATGATCTACAATGTGATGAGCGAGGTGCCCACCGTCCTGATCTGCCTGGCCCTGATCGCCTTCGGCGCATGGCTGGTGCGGGGCCCGCAGCAGAAAAAGCAGCCCCCCGCCGACGACCCCTTCGAGCCCTTTGAGCAGCTGCCCGGCCAGCTGGACGAGTACGCCGCCTACAGCGAAAAGGAGGACGAGAACCATGACGGATCTGCACAGTGAGAAAGCCGCCGGGGCCGCCGCCCCGAACCCGCAGCCCGGCCCCCAGACCCCGCCCAAACCGGCGGCCAAACGGCCGCCCCGGCAGGAGCAGGAGAAGCCGGTCCGCCGGGTGGGCAGCGTCACGTTGGGCCTGTGCCTGATGGCGGTGGGCGTATGCTTCCTCTGCTACTATTTTGTGCCCGGCTTTGACTGGCTTCTGGTGGTCAAGGTGGGCGCGCCGCTGGCGCTGGTGGCCCTCGGCGTCGA
>CALXGZ010000016.1 GCA_944387975.1 uncultured Faecalibacterium sp. | reverse complement strand
TGGCTGATTTTAACGAATACAAGGGCGTGTGGGTCTTCTGCGAGCAGCGGCAGGGCGCACTGATGTCCACCGACTTCGAGCTGGTGAGCGAGGCCCGCAAGCTGGCCGACGAGCTGGGCTGCGAGGTCACCGGCCTGCTGCTGGGCGACCATGTGGAGTCCATCGCCAAGGAACTGGGCGGCTACGGCGCAGACAAGGTCATGGTCTGCGAGAGCCCCCTGCTGAAGGATTACACCACCGACGCCTACGCCAAGGTGGTCTGCGATATGGTCAACGAGTACAAGCCGGAGGTGCTGCTGATCGGCGCCACCAACATTGGCCGTGACCTGGGCCCCCGCTGTGCAGCCCGCCTGCACACCGGCCTGACCGCCGACGCCACCCATCTGGACATCGACACCCAGAAGTATGTGGACTTCCTGGCCGAGAGCTCCACCATCGATCTGTCCAAGCAGAAGTTCGACTATGAGGACCGCAACCTGAAGATGACCCGTCCGGCATTCGGCGGCCACCTGATGGCTACCATCATCTGCCCCCGGTTCCGTCCCCAGATGTCCACCGTCCGTCCCGGCGTTATGAAGAAGGCTCCCTTCGATCAGGCCAAGGCAGATGCCTGCCAGATCGTCAAGCCCGCCTTCTCCCTGACGGCTGAGGATATCAAGACCGAGGTCCTGAGCGTGGAGAAGGCCGCCACCAAGCTGGTGGACCTGATCGGCGCAGACGTGATCGTCTCGGTGGGCCGCGGCATCTCCAAGGATGTCGAGAAGGGCATCGCCCTGGCTGAGCAGCTGGCCCAGGCTCTGGGCGGCGGCGTTGTGGGCGCTTCCCGTGCCGTCACCGATGCAGGCTGGATGACCGCCGACCATCAGGTGGGCCAGACCGGCAAGACCGTCCACCCCAAGATCTATGTGGCTCTGGGCATCTCGGGCGCCATCCAGCATGTGGCTGGTATGCAGGACTCCGAGACCATCATTGCCGTCAACAAGAACGAGTCTGCTCCCATCTTCGGCGTTGCAGATTACGGCATCGTGGGCGATCTGTTCAAGGTCGTGCCTGAGCTGGTCAAGGCCATCGAGGCTGCCAAGGCTGCCAAGTAAGACGGCTTTACAGTAAAAACTGCATCTCCATGCGTTCCAACGAGCGCTCCGCCTTCCGGGCGGGGCGCCCGTTTTTGTTTTGGGGGCCAGGACAGGGCTTTTTGCCGGGCGGGCTGTACCCTTGCGCAAACGCTGTTTTATGTTATACTATACTTGAATAAAGTAAGGGAGGACAGGGCCTTGGAAGAATACCGCACCATCCGGGGGCAGGCCGCCGGGGAATATGAGGAGAAGAAAAGCCGCTTCCTGGCGGCGGCAGCCCATGTGGAAAGCGAGGAGCAGGCGGTGGCCTTTTTGGAGCAGATCCGCGCGGCCAACCGGACAGCCCGGCACAATGTCTATGCATATAAGCTGCGTGCGGGCAACCGGGAGCGCTATTCCGACGACGGCGAGCCCGCCAAGACTGCGGGCACCCCGGTGCTGGAGGTGATCGGCCACAGCGGCCTGACCGACCTGATCGTGGTGGTGACCCGGTATTTCGGGGGCATCCTGCTGGGCACCGGGGGTCTGGTGCGGGCTTACACCACCGCGGCATCCCGGGCACTGGAAGCGGCCGACCAGGTCACAGTGCAGCCGGTGGTGCGGCTGTCCATGACGGTGGAGTACCCTCTCTACGAGCGGACGGCGCTGCTGGTGGAGGCGGCGGGAGGGAAACTCGCAGATCCCGTCTTTACCGACCGGGTGGCCTTGCAGTGGCAGATGCGGGCGGGTACCCAGGCCCCTCTGCTGGACCAGCTGCGGGAGCTGACCCGCGGCCAGGGCAGGGTGGAGGTATCCCAGCCTTTCTACGGACCCATTTGAACTGGAAAATTTTTCCAGTCCCCATCATTCTACCCCTTGTGACACGCCGGCTGTGGTAGAATACTGCCGGCGGACCTTGTGCCGTGATGTTGAAAGTGAGGTATAGCCGATGGATGTACGCCTGCGCACCCAAGAGATCGAGCATCTGACCCTGGCGGACTGGGCCAGTTTTTCGGACCGGAGCCATGGCCGTGCCCGTCCCGAGCCGGAGGACCCCATCCGCCCGGTCTATCAGCGGGACCGGGACCGGATCATCCACTGCAAGGCATTCCGGCGGCTCAAGCAAAAGACCCAGGTCTTTCTCTCGCCCGAGGGAGACTTGTACCGCACCCGCCTGACCCACACCCTGGAGGTGTCCCAGATCGCCCGCACCATTGCCCGGGCCCTCCGCCTCAATGAGGACCTCACCGAAGCGGTGGCCCTGGCTCATGACCTGGGGCACACCCCCTTCGGCCATGCGGGAGAGCGCGCCCTGAACGGCCTGTGCCCCGGCGGGTTCAAGCACTATGAGCAGAGCCTGCGTGTGGTGGACCGTCTGGAGAAGGACGGCCGGGGCCTCAATTTGACCTGGGAGGTGCGCAACGGCATCGTCACCCACACCAAGGGCACCTGGGCCGCCACGCCGGAAGGCCGGATCGTGCGGATGGCGGATCAGATCGCCTACGTCAACCACGACATCGAGGACGCGGTGCGCGCGGGCGTGCTGGACCCGGCCCTGCTGCCGCGCCAGGCCACCGAGGTGCTGGGCCGGACGAAGTCCGCCCGCATCACCGCCATGATCGACAGCATCCTGGCCAACACCCGGCCGCCGGTCATCCAGGCCGGCCCGGCGGAGGACGAGGCCTTCCGCATCCTGAAAGCCTTCATGTACAGCACGGTGTACGTGGACAAGGTGGGCAAGCACGAGGAGCAGAAGGTGGGCAAGGTGATCGAGGCGCTGTACGAGCACTATATGGCCCACGGCGAGCAGATGTCGCCCCTGTACCGGCGCATCGCCGCGGAGGAAGGGGACGACCGCGCCGTCACCGACTACATCAGCGGCATGAGCGACGAGTTCGCCATCCGCGCCTACGAGGAATTTTTTGTGCCGCGCCGCTGGCACGTCTTGTAAAAGAAGGAATTTGATCAGATGAGTTATCCATATGGGTACAAGGAAGAGCTGCTGCGCCGCAGCGACATCGTCGAGGTGGTGGGCAGCTATGTCCAGCTCAAGCGCAAGGGCAGGCTGTACGGCGGCCTGTGCCCCTTCCACAACGAAAAGACGCCCTCCTTCTACGTCTACCCCGAGACGCAGAGCTTCTACTGTTTTGGCTGCGGGGTGGGGGGCGACGTGATCACCTTTACCGAAAAGATCAACGCGCTGAGCTACCACGAGGCCGTCAAGCTGCTGGCCGCCCGGGCCGGCATGCCCGAGCCCGAGGAGGACGACGGCACCGGCCGGCTGCGCAGCCGCATCCTGTCCATGAACAAGGAGGCGGCGCGCTTTTTCCACGCCTGCCTCATCTCCAGCGTGGACGAGGCCGCCCAGGCCCGGGCCTACTGGCGGCGGCGCGGCCTGGACGACAAGACCATCGCCCGCTTCGGGCTGGGCTACGCCCCCAACGACGGACAGGCCCTGTACCACTTTTTGCGCGACAAGGGCTACACCCAGGCCGAGATGGACGCCAGCGGCCTGTTCAAGCGCAGCCCGGCGGGGCGCATCTACTGTTTGTTCTGGCGGCGGGTGATCACGCCAATCTTCGATCTGCGGGGCAACGTCATCGCCTTTGGCGGGCGCGTGCTGGACGACTCGAAGCCCAAGTACGTCAACAGCCCCGAGACGCTGGTCTACCATAAGTCCGAGACGGTTTTTGCGCTGCAAATGGCCAAGAAGGACCCCTCCCGGCGCTATGTGCTGTGCGAGGGCTACATGGACGTGATCAGCATGCAGCAGGCGGGCATAGGCACGGCCGTCTGCGCCTGCGGCACCGCCCTGACCCAGGGGCAGGTCAAGCTGCTGAGCGAGTACGCCGACGAGGTGGTGCTGTGCTACGACTCGGACGAGGCGGGGCAGAAGGCGACGCTGCGCTCGCTAGAACTGTTCCGCGCCAGCCCGGTGCAGGTGGGCGTGCTGAACATCCCCAACGCCAAGGACCCCGACGAGTACATCAAGAAATACGGGCCCGAACGCTTCCGCGAACTGCTGGACAAGGCGGGCAACGCCCTGGACTTCCGGCTGGGGCGGGCCCGCGCCAAATACGACCTGGCCCAGGACGGCCAGCGCCTGGAGTACATCCAGGAGGCGGTGGGCATCCTGGCCGACGGCACCACCCCCACCGAAAAGGAGCTGTACGCCGGCCGCATCGCCGAGGAGACGAACCTGTCCAAAAACGCCATCCTGGCCCAGGTGGAGGGGGCGGCCCGCAAGGCGGGGGCCCGGCGGCGCTCGGCCATGCAGAAGGAGCTGCTGCACTCGGGCGAGATGGACACCATCAAGCTGCCCTTCGGCAAGGACGGCCCCGGCGCGCTGGGCACGGCCTCGGCCCAGCGGCGGCTGATCGCGGCGGCGCTGCGCCAGCCCGAGGAGATGAAGCGCATCGCCCCGGCCCTGCGGCCCGAGAGCATCCTTAGCGAGGGCCTGCGCGAGGGCTACGAGGCCATGCTGGCCTGCTGGCAGCGGGGCGGGGAGGTCAACTTGGGCAGCATCTCCGGCGAGATCAGCGAAAAGGCCATGAATGAACTGAGCGGCGTCGCGGCAGAATACAGTGATGTGAGCTGCACGCCCCAGGATATCGACCTGTACCTGGAGCGCATCGCCCGCGGCGCGCCCCGCTCGGCCCAGGCGGCCAGTATGTCGAACCAGGAGCTGGCCGATTACATCGCCCTGATGCGGGAGAAAAAGGGCTGAACGGCGAGGGGAGAAGAAAGGAGTGCCTGCCATGTCTCCAGAGATGCTTGCAGAACAACTGGCGCGCAAGGCGCGGGGCCGGGCGCTGAGCGCCGGCCAGCTGAGCCGCGCCGCCCAGGCCGAGGACCTCGACCTGGCGGGGCTGGACGCCCTGTGCGAGGCGCTGAAGGCCCGCGGGGTGCAGCTTGCGCCCGAGATGGACGCGGCGGACGCCGGCGAGGAGCCGCCCCTGCTGGACGAGGCGCAGATCGGCAGCCTGGAGCGGGAATTGTCCCCCGCGGGGGTCACGCTGGACGACCCCGTGCGCGCCTACCTGAAGGAGATCGGGGCGGTGCACCTGCTGGGCCCCGAGGAGGAGAGCGCCCTTGCGGCCGCCGCCCGCGACGGGGACGCCGCCGCGCGCCGCCGCCTGTGCGAGGCGAACCTGCGGCTGGTGGTCTCGGTGGCCAAGCGCTACGCCGGGCGGGGCCTGCCCTTCCTCGACCTGATCCAGGAGGGCAACCTCGGCCTGATGAAGGCCGCCGAAAAGTTCGAGCCGGAGCGGGGCTTCAAGTTCTCCACCTACGCGACGTGGTGGATCCGGCAGTCCATCACGCGGGCCATCGCCGACCAGGGGCGCACCATACGCATCCCCGTGCATTTGGTGGAGAGCATCAACCGGGTGAAAAAGACCGCCGCCGACCTGCTGCACCAGAACGGCCGCGAGCCCACCCCCGCCGAGATCGCCCTGCGGCTGGATATGGAGCCGGAGCGCGTGGGCCAGCTGCTGCAATTGTCGCAGGAGCCGCTCAGCCTGGAGGCGCCGGTGGGGGAGGAAGAGGACGCCCGCGTCGAGGACTTCGTCCGGGACGACAGCGCCGGCATCCCCGCCGACGAGGCCGGCCGCCAGATGCTGCACCGGGAGCTGACCAGCGTGCTGGCCAGCCTGACCGACCGGGAACAGCGGGTGCTGTCGCTGCGCTTCGGCCTGGAGGACGGCCGCCCCCGCACCCTGGAGGAGCTGGGGCAGGAGTTCCACGTCACGCGCGAGCGGGTGCGCCAGATCGAGGCCAAGGCCCTGCGCAAGCTGCGCCACCCCAGCCGGGCCAGAAGATTGCGGGACTATTTGGAATAAAGGCGCCGCAGCCGCCCGGGCAGGAAAGCCCCGGGCGGCTTTTTCGCGCCTGGCAAGATGCAAAGTGTACAAAATCACCAAAGGCTTTTTTGGATGGAACGTGAGAAACGAAAAATGCAAGCCCCAAAACGCGATTTTAGAACACGCCGCCGTGCGTGCCAAAGAAAAGGCGCGCCGGAAAATTTTTTGACCCGCGGCCGTAAAATGGCTTGACAACTGGACTTTTTTGTGCTACACTACCTGAGTATCACAAAATGGAATACTGCGCGAAAAACGGGGTTTCGAGGCTCGACTGGCGGGCGCGGAAACGAAAAGTTTGTGAAAAACGACGAACCCGTCCGGCCCGCGCAGGGCTGTTTCTGTGAGTCTGCCAGTAATCGGGCGGCAGAGGGCCGAAGGGCGCTTCACTTGTCAAGAGCGCGGCGCAAAAAAGCCCGCCGCCTTATCCGCACGTCCGTGGAGTATAAAAGTAAGGAGTGGTCGATTTTATGATGAAAGTCAAGCCCGTAAAGCTCGGCAAGACCGAGCGGATGAGCTTCTCCCACATCGACGAAGTCATCGGGATGCCCAACCTGATCGAGGTCCAGAAGAACTCTTACCAGTGGTTTCTGGACGAGGGTCTGCGCGAGGTGTTCCATGACATCGGCGTCATCGAGGATTACACCGGCAACCTGGCGCTGAGCTTCGTGGATTACCGCCTTGACAAAGAGCCCAAGTACAGCATCAAGGAGTGCAAAAGCCGCGATGTCACCTATGCGGCCCCTCTGCGGGTGACGGCCCGGCTGCTGAACAAAGAGACGGGCGAGGTGCAGGACCAGGAGATCTTCATGGGGGATTTCCCGCTCATGACCGACGCGGGCACCTTCGTCATCAACGGTGCCGAGCGCGTCATCGTCAGCCAGCTTGTCCGCTCGCCGGGCGTGTTCTACGGCGCGTCCCGCGACAAGGTGGGCAACGAGCTGTACAGCGCCACCATGAACCCCAACCGCGGCGCCTGGCTGGAGTATGAGACCGACGCGACGGGCGTGTTCTATGTCCGCATTGACAAAAACCGCAAGCTGCCTGTCACCGTGCTGTGCCGTGCGCTGGGGCTGTCGGCCGACGAGGACATCCTCAATTACTTTGGCCCGGACGAGCGTATCCTCGCCACCCTCGAGAAGGACACCACCAAAAACACCGCCGAGGGCCTGCTGGAGGTCTATCGCAAGCTGCGCCCCGGCGAGCCCCCCACGGTCGAGTCTGCCACCGCGCAGATCAATATGCTGTTCTTTGACCCGCGGCGCTACGACCTGTCCCGCTTCGGCCGCTATAAGATGAACAAAAAGCTGTCCCTGGCCCGCCGCATCACCGGCCAGGTGGCGGCTGAGACCGTCGTCGCCCCCCTCACCGGCGAGGTGCTGATCGAGGCAGGGGAGAAGATCACCCGCGACAAGGCCGAGCAGGCCGACGCCGCCGGCGTCAGCCTGGCGGTGCTGAACATCGACGGCAAGGCGGTCAAGGTCATCACCAACGGCTGCGTCGAGGCACAGCCCTTCTTCACCTTCGACGTCAGGGAGTGCGGCATCAACGAGCGCTGCTCG
>CALXGZ010000015.1 GCA_944387975.1 uncultured Faecalibacterium sp. | reverse complement strand
CAACGCGCAGATCCCCGGCGAGGGCGGCATCCCCAAGGTGGTCATCTTCCTGACCGCCGACGCCTTCGGCGTCCTGCCCCCGATCAGCCGCCTGAGCAAGGAGGCCGCCATGTACCACTTCGTGACGGGCTTCACCTCCAAGCTGGCCGGCACCGAGCGCGGCATCACCGAGCCGCAGCCCACCTTCTCCACCCTCTTCGGCGAGCCCTTCATGCCGATGGACCCCCAGGTCTACGCCAAGATGCTGGGCGACAAGCTGGACCAGTACGGCACCAAGGTCTACCTGGTCAACACCGGCTGGGCCGGCGGCAGCGCCGCCGCGGGCGCCAAGCGCATGAAGCTGAGCTACACCCGCGCCATGGTCACCGCCGCGCTGAACGGCAGCTTTGATAACGTCGAGTTCAAGCACCACGACGTGTTCAACGTCGATTACCCCACCAGCTGCCCCGGCGTGCCCGACGAGATGCTGGACGCCCGCGGCATGTGGGCCGACAAGGCCGCCTACGACGAGCAGGCCAACAAGCTGGCCAACATGTTCGCCGAGAACTTCGCCAAGAAGTACCCCCACATGGCCCCCGAGATCGCCAACGCCGGCCCCAAGGCCAAGTAAAACGCGCCGCCTGAGCGCGCGCCCCTGACAAAAAAGCCGCCGCCCCGTAAAAAGGGCGGCGGTTTTTGCTTGTGTTGCGCGGGCTTACTCGCTCTGGGCGGCGCAGCTGCCTTCGGCGTCGGTCAGCAGGGCGCGCTGGCGGATCTTTTCCAGGGTCTGCTCGCTGAGGATGTGCTCGGCCTTGCAGGCGTCCTCGGCAGCGGTCTTTTCGTCCACGCCCAGCTGGATGAAAAAGTGGGTCAGCAGGCGGTGGCGGCTGTAGATGCGCTCGGCGATCTCCTGGCCGGGGGGCAGCAGCGTCAGGTTGCCCTCGCCGTCCACCGCGATATAGCCGTTCTCCCGCAGCTTTTTCATGGCGATGCTGACGCTGGCCTTGGTAAAGCCCAGTTCGTTCACAACGTCGATCGAGCGGACCTTGCCCTGGCGCTCGGTAAGCATCAGGATGGTCTCCAGATAATCTTCCGCAGACTGGTGGATCGTCATGGTTGGTTCTGCCTCCTGTGTACTGCCCGGCGGGCAGGTGATAGATATTACTATAAGAGTACCACAACCCGCGCCCGGACGCAAGGGCCAAAGGCGGCCAGGAGCTTTACAGGCTGGCCAGGTACGCGGCGGGGCCCGACTCGTACAGGTCGCCGCCCACGCTGTCCAGGATGACGGTCAGGGGCATATCCTGCACCACCAGGCGGCGCACCGCCTCGCAGCCGAGGTCCGGCCAGGCGATCACCTCCAGGCTGCGGACGCTTTGGGCCATCAGGGCCCCGGCCCCGCCCAGCGCCGCCAGGTACACCGCGCCGTTGCGGCGCACGGCGGCCTTGACGGCGGCGTCCCGCTTGCCCTTGCCAATCATGATCTTGTTGCCCAGGTCCAGCCGGTGGGGGGACATGCCGTCCATCCGGCCCGAGGTGGTGGGCCCGGCCGAGCCGATCACCTGGCCGGGGCGCTCCGGCGTGGGGCCGACGTAATAGATGGCGCTGCCCTCCAGCGGGAAGGGCAGGGCCTCGCCCGCGTCCAGGGCCTCCATCATGCGCTTGTGGGCCTGGTCGCGCGCGGTGTACACCACGCCCGACAGCAGCACGGTGTCGCCGGCGCGCAAAGGGGCCAGGTCGGCCGCGGCGCAGGGGGCGGTCAATTTGTATTCCATCGCTGTGCCCTCCTCTCAAAGCCGGGCCGTGGCCCGGCGGGTGACATGGCAGGAGACGTTCACCGCCGCGGGCAGGCCGGCCACGTGGGTGGGCATCTGCTCGATGGCAAGGCCCAGGCAGGTGGTGCGCCCGCCGAAGCCCTGGGGCCCTATGCCCAGGGCGTTGATCTCCTCCAGCAGCTCCCGCTCGAGGGCGGCGTAGTAGGGGTCGGGGTTCGGCACGTCCAGCGGGCGCAGCAGGGCCTTTTTGGCCAGGTACGCCACCTTGTCGAAGCTGCCGCCCACCCCGACGCCGAGGATCACCGGCGGGCAGGGGTTCGAGCCGGCCTGCCGCACCGTGTCCACCACGAACTTCTTGAAGCCCTCGGCGCCGTCGGCGGGCTTGAGCATGGCGACGCGGCTCATGTTCTCGCTGCCGAAGCCCTTGGGCGCGACGGTGACGGTGCAGCCGTCCCCCGGCGCCAGGTGCACGGTGATGGCGGCGGGGGTGTTGTCGCCGGTGTTGCCCCGGCGCAGCGGGTCCGCGACGATGCTCTTGCGCAGGTAGCCGCCGGTATAGCCCCGGCGCACCCCCTCGTGGATGGCGGCCTCGAAGTCGCCGTCGATGTGCACGTCCGTGCCCAGCTCGACGAAGACGCAGGCCATGCCGGTATCCTGGCAGATGGGCAGGCCGGCCTCGCCGGCGGCGCCCAGGTTCGACCACAGCAGGTCCAGGGTAGTTTTGGCCAGGGGCCAGGGCTCGGCGGCGCGGGCCGCGTCCAGGGCGGCCTGCACGTCGGCGGGCAGGCGGGTGTTGGCCTCGATGCACAGGGCCGCCACCGCCTCGGTCAGTTTTGCGGCGGGGATGGTGCGCATAGCCTTCCCCCCTTTACAGCCGGGCCACGCCGGTCTCGCGGGCGGCCTTGGCCACCGCGGCGGCCACGCTCTCGGCCACGCGCGGGTCGAAGGCGTTCGGGATGATGTACTCGTCGCTGCGCTCCCCGTCGCCGATCAGGTCCGCGATGGCGTAGGCGGCGGCCAGCTTCATGGCGTCGTTGATGTCCCGCGCGCGCACCGACAGCGCCCCCTTGAACAGCCCCGGGAAGCACAGGACGTTGTTCACCTGGTTGGGGAAGTCGCTGCGCCCGGTGGCGATCACGCGCACGCCGCCGGCCCTGGCCTCGTCGG
>CALXGZ010000014.1 GCA_944387975.1 uncultured Faecalibacterium sp. | reverse complement strand
AAGGGGGGCTGGCTTATGGTAACATACTCTGACTCCATTCAGTTGGGTCTGCTGATCGTCGCCATCATTGGCCTCGTCCTCAAGATCATTGAGATGGACCGGAACCACAGGCAATAAAAAAAGAAGTAACCGCCTAAGCTTCCCAGGCACGCGGTTACTTCTTTGACCGAGCCAGGGGAGACTACCGTTTGTCCGGCAGCACCCTTTCTGTTTATAGTATAACGCACATTCGCAAGATTGTCAACCGCCGTTTAACAAAAGGAGGCCCGCCCCATGGCAAACCCCAACGACAAAGTCTACAATATGTCCTTCGCCAAGGTCTACCCGCTGCTGGTGAACAAGGCCGTCAAAAAGGGCCGCAGCGCCGCCGAGGTGGACGCGGCCACCGGCTGGCTGACTGGCTACAGCCCCGAGCAGATCGCCGCGGCGGCCGCCTCGGACATCACCTACGGCGACTTTTTCCGCCAGGCCCCGGCCATGAACCCCGCCCGCAGCCTGGTCACCGGTGTGATCTGCGGGGTGCGGGTGGAATCGATCGAGGAGCCCCTGATGCGGGATATCCGCTGCCTGGATAAGCTGGTGGACGAGCTGGCCAAGGGCAAGCCGATGGAAAAAGTGCTTCGCAAGCCGTAAGGAGGCGCGCCATGGATCTTGACACCCTGCAATGGTTCGAGGCGCAAAAGCACCCCGACGCCCTGCCCCTCTACGAGGCGCTGGAAACGCGCATCCTCGCCGAGGTCCCCGGCGTGCGCATCAAGGTGCAGAAAAGCCAGATCAGCTTTTATACAAAGCACCTGTTCGGGTGCGTGTCCTACGTGCGGGCGCGCAAAAAGGCGCAGCTGCCGCCCTGCTACATCGTCGTGACGGTGGGCCTGGCACGCAGGCTGGACAGCCCCCGCGTGGACATCGCCACCGAGCCCTACCCCGGCCGGTGGACCCATCACATCGTGGTGGGCGGCGCCGGCGAGATCGACGCCGAGCTGCTGGGCTGGCTCAAAGAAGCCGCGGCCTTCGCAAACGCCAAGTGAAAAACTCCCCTCCGAGGCGCCTTGCCCGGGAGGGGAGTCGTTTTATCCAAACAGCTTTTTCTTGTTGTGCATGTGCACCGACATCACCAGGCCGACGCAGATGTACAGCATCAAAATCGAGCTGCCGCCCGCCGAATAGAAGGGCAGCGTCACGCCGATGACCGGCAGCAGGCGCAGGTTCATGCCCACGTTGACGGCGATCTGCGCCAACAGCGCGCCGCCCACGCCCGCGCAGATGAAGCTGCCCAGCATATCCTCGCTGCGCGCGCCCACCGCAAAGGTGCGTATGACCAGCGCGATCAGCACGCCCAGCACCACCATGCAGCCCACAAAGCCCAGCGCGTTGCCCACCCAGCTGAAGATAAAGTCGTTGTGGGCGTTGGGCACGCTGTAGTATTCGCCGCCGAAGGGCCCGTTGCCGAACAGCCCTCCCGCGCCCAGGGCCACCTCGCCCCGGTCCTGCTGGTAGACGATGTTCTTCCACACGTCCTCGCTGGGGGCCCAGCCGGTGGCGTTCTCGGGGTCGAGCACCGCCAGGATGCGGTACCACTGGTAGCTTTTGCCAATGCTGTCGCTGAGGAACATGAAGGCCGCCGACACCGCCGCCGTCCCCGCGGCCAGCGCCGCCACGATGTACTTCCAGCTCAGCCCGGCGGTGAACATCATGCAGCAGCCGATGATGCCGTAGATGATGGCCGTGCCGTCGTCGCCCTGGATGTGGATGATCAGGATGGGCGCGAACAGGTGCGCCAGCAGCTTTGCCAGCTCGCGCGGCTCGTTGATGCGGCTGCGGACGTTGTTCAGGTGCATCGCGAAGGTCAGGATAAAGCTGATCTTCGCCAGCTCCGTGGGCTGGAAGGTGAAGCCCCCCAGCTTATACCAGGAATAGTTGTCGGTGTCGCCGGCGTTGTAGCCGATGGTCAGCGGCCCCAGCGCCAGATTGTGGATGACCAGCGTCGGCAGCACCAGCCCCCAGGTAAAGGCCACATGGAAAGGCCATACCTTGACCAGGCTGCGGTAGTCCACCGTGGACAGCGCCAGCGCGATGAGCACCCCCACCCCCGACGCGCCCGCCTGCACCAGCGCCCGGCGGTAATCGCCGATGCCGGTGATCTGGCCCGTGATCTCGTCCACCGCAAAGCCGCCCCCCTGCTCCGCCGCCCAGGAGGCCAGCATCAGCACCGCCATCGCGCTGCTGAACATGCACAAAAGCAGATAGACCTTGTCGGTCCGTTTCGCGTATACCCGAAGCGCCTCGAGCACACAAGCACCACCTTTCTCCCAAAATCCCTCTTTCACGCGGTTTTTGTTAGTATACCTCATTTTATCCCCCCGCGCAAGCCGGGCTTGTGGCCAATCTGTGACAGCTTTGCAAAAAGAAGGTAAAACCAAACTCCGATTCTTGACAAAGCGGTCCCGGCACTCTACAATGGGGGCAGCGGGCCGGGCCTGCCGGGCCGCCCGATCTGTCAGGAGGACAAACCATGCACTTGAACCGCGTATCCTTTTTCCGGCGCGCCGTATGCGCCGTTTGCGCTTTGACCTTAGTGCTGACGCTGTGCAGCCCCGCCGCCCTTGCGGCGAACGAGGCCGCCCCCGCCGGGACCGAATTGACCCAGGCCCAGGCCGCCGACATGGCCCGGGCCGATGCCGCTGTGGACGCGCTGCTGTCCAGCGGCGATTACGCCGCCATGGCCCTGGACGAGCGCCAGGCCGCCGCCGAGGCCCGGCTGCGCCAGCTGGCCGGCCAGGGCCTGGTGCAGGCCGGCAGCATCCGCTACGACGAGGAGAACGGCATGCTCTCCTTCAGCTACGACTGCGGCGTGCTGGGCGGCATCCTGCTGCAGGAGCCTGAGGACGAGCCCTTCCTCGAGCAGCCCCTCGCGTGGCCCGAAGAGCTGCCCGGCCCCCTCGACGCCGAGAACGACGTGCGCCCCCTCGGCAACGCCATCGTGTACTACGCCTTCGACGACACCGTCAACTCCAGCCGCTACCCCAACTACCTGACCATGCAGCAGGCGTGGAACGGCTGGGGCCTTGCCACCACCATCGACACCGAGGTCACCGTCGCCGACCTGCGCCACATGGACGATTACGACCTGTGCATCCTCAGCAGCCACGGGGCCTACTACACCTACACCACCGGCTGGCTGTTCAAGCAGGTGCGCACCGCGCCGGTGCTGCTGCTGCGGGAGGAAAGCTCCTTCTGGGACGACCTGCGCTACGGCTTCGACCTTTTGACCCACCGCGTCATCAAGGTGAACGGCAACTACTGCGTCACCCCGAGCTTCTTCGCGGCGGCCTACCGCGGCGGCCGGCTGGAGGGCACGATGGTCTTTTCCGAGACCTGCGAGTTCTTCGGCGGCAGCAACGTGCTGGACCTGGCCATGTCCAACGCCCTGCTGGGCGCCGGGGCCCGGGCGGTGGTGGGCTTTGTGAACAACGTCTACGCCGTCTACTCCCGCAACATGCTGTGGGGCACCGTCAACCAGCTGATCATGGGCAAGAACATTTTGCAGGCGGTGGACGCCGCCGCCGCCACCTACGGCCCCGACGACATCTACTGGTACCTGTCGCAGGGCGGCACGCGGCCCCACCGCTACGCAGCCTTCGCCCTGGTCCACGGCGACGACACCGCCACGCTGTACACCCTGGACGAGAGCGCCTCGGCGGCGTAACGCATTGCACTTTTGCACGTTTTATACTATACTTAATGCGGCGGGGATGTTCCCCGGCCGCATTTTTGTTTGTTTCAGAGGTACCGTCATGGCTGAATACATCACCCGCTCCCCCGGCGAGACCGCCGCGCTGGGCCGACGCCTGGCCGCCGCACTGCCGGGCGGGGCGCTCATCGCCTTTACCGGCGGGCTGGGCGCCGGCAAGACCGCCTTCTGCCGGGGCCTGGCCGAGGGCCTGGGCTGCACCGACCCGGTCAGCAGCCCCACCTTCGCCATCGTCAACTATTACCGCGGGCCACGGCCGATGGCCCACTTCGACCTTTACCGCATCCACAGCGAGGCGGACCTGGCCGCCGCCGGCTTTTACGACTACCTGGACCAGGGGGCCGTGGTGGCCGCCGAATGGAGCGAGAACTTCGCCGCCCTGCTCGCGCTGGAGCAGCCCATCCGCGTCGATATCCAGATCGTGGACCAGACGACGCGCAAGATCACCATCGAGGGGGGCCCGCTATGAACATTTTAGCCGTAGATACCGCCGGCAAGACCGCCGGCGTCGCCCTGCTGCAGGACGGCCGCCTGCTGTACGAGGTCTACTTCGACGGCGGGCTGACCCACAGCGAGACGCTGCTGCCCCTGATCGACCAGTGCCTCAAGCTGTGCAAGCTGACCTGCGCCGATATCGGCCTGTTCGGCGTCAACGCCGGCCCGGGCAGCTTTACCGGGCTGCGGATCGGCCTGGCGGCGGTCAAGGGGCTGGCCTTCCCCCGCGACACGCCCTGCGCCCCGGTCTCGACGCTGGAGGCGCTGGCCGCCGGCCACGTAGGCGAGGGCACCGTGCTGTGCGCGCTGGACGCGCGGCGCGGGCAGGTCTACTGCGCCGCCTTCGACCTTGCCACCCACGCCCGCCTGATGGAGGACGACGCCCGCGCCGTGCCCGACCTGGCGGATTTTGTAAAAAGCTGCAAAAAGCCCCTCTTTTTTGTTGGTGACGGCGCATATCTGTGTTATAATAGCTACAGTGAGGCGCAGGGCGTCCTGCCTGTGCCCCCTGCCCTGCGGGGCGGGCGGGCCGCCGGGGTCGCCCTGGCCGCCCAGCGTATGGCCCAGGCGGGCCGGTGCGTCCCGCCCGAGGCCCTGCTGCCCGATTACCACCGGCTGAGCCAGGCCGAGCGGGAGCGTGCCGCCCGCCTGGCCGCCGCCCAGACCGAACAAAAGTGAGAGAGGTATCTTCATGGCAAAACCCATCGCGCTTGCCGCCGACCACGGCGGCTTTGAACTGAAGGAGGCCGTGCGCGCCCACCTGGAGGAGGCCGGCATCCCCTACATCGATTTTGGCGCCTACAACGCCGCCAGCGTCGACTACCCCGACATGGCCGTGCCCGCCTGCGACGCCGTCGTCGCGGGCCAGTGCGACAAGGCGCTGCTGTTCTGCGGCACCGGCGTGGGCATCAGCATGGCCGCCAACAAGATCAAAGGCATCCGCGCCTGCTGCTGCTCGGACAGCTTCAGCTGCGAGTATACCCGCCGCCACAACGACGCCAACGCCCTGTGCATGGGCGGCCGCGTGGTGGGCCCCGGCCTTGCCTGCCAGCTGGTGGACC
>CALXGZ010000013.1 GCA_944387975.1 uncultured Faecalibacterium sp. | reverse complement strand
TCCGAGATCAGCCGCAGGGTGCTGCCGTTGCCGACGCTGCCCACGATGGCGTCCACGCCGGAGCCGGCGAAGGCGTCGCCGAAGGGCTCCGCGCCGATCCAGTGGTCGCCCAGGAACATCATGGCTTCCTTGCCGTACTCGTGCACGATGTCGGTCATCTCGCGGATCAGGGCGTTGACCTCCCGCTGCTGGAAGGCCATAAAGTCCTTGTACTCCTTCGAGGGCACGCGGTACTGGTTGTTGTGGTAGCCCTGGTCGATGATGTACTCAGGGCGGAAGGGGTAACCCGCCTCCTTCTCGAACTTTTCGAGGATATAGGGGCTGACCGAGGCGGAGTAGCCGTACCAGTCGACGTACTTTTCGCGCCGCAGCTCGTCGAACACGAGGGTGAACAGGTGGAAGAAGGTGGTAAAGCGCACCACGTCCACGTAGGGGTGGCTCTCAAGGAAGCGGCGCAGCCGCTCGAGGGTATAGGCGTGGGTCTTGGGCTGGCGCACGTCGAAGGGGATCTGGTGCTCCACATCGGTCCAGCCGTTGATCACGGCGTTGTACATGTGTACGGGGTCCCAGATCAGGTAGGCCAGGAAGCTGACCGTGTACTCATGGAAGGCGTCCGGCGCGGGGACGACCACGGCCCCGGCCTCCTTGTCGTAATGCCAGGCGGAGGCGGGCAGGGGCTGGCCGGTGGTGCGGTCCATCACCTCCCACCAGTGGGCGGGGTCGTCGTGGTCGTTCACGCGCAGCAGCTCGCGGCTCAGGCCCTGCATCAGGGGGATGGAGAGGGCCCCCTCCGCCGCGGTGGCAAAGCCCGTCATGATATAGCACTGCTGGATCTCGTCGGGATTCGCTTTGGCCCAGGCGTTGTCCTTGCGGGTGGTGTAGTAGGTGGCGTAGACCTTGGCCCCGGTGTCCCGCAGCTGGGTGGGGAACTCGGTGCCGTCGCAGTCGCGGATGGCGTCGGCCCCCCAGCGCTGCATCAGGGCCAGGGTCTCGGGCACGGCGTCCAGGTCGGTCGGGATGGTCACCCGGCCGCGGCGTTTTTCGTCGTTCATACAAAATCCTTTCGATCTAGTCAAGACATAACCCTTCCGGGTGCTGTGGGGTAAATACGGTGACCTGGCCGTGGGCCATGCAGCCCCCGGCGCACAGCAGGCCGGCCTCGTGGGCCCCTGCCTGCCAGCTGAACAGGACGGTGTAGTCCCGCCCGGCCTGCCGGATGCGGACGGCCCCGGCGGCTTCGGGCGCAAGGGCCGGCCCGCGGCGTCCGACACCGGCAGCAGAGCCGCGTCGCACACGCCGCCCAGGCTGAGCAGCCACAGCAGGGCCGTCACGCCGGCGGCGGGGGCCGTCAGGCACAGGGCCGGCGCTTCGCCCAGATGGTTGTAGGTGGGCGCATGGGGCGCGGCAAAGCGTTCGGCCGCCTGGCCGCTGAGCCAGCGCAGCTGGGCGCAGGCGCGCGCGCCCTGCCAGAAGGCCGCGCCCTCCCCTGCCTGCAGCGTACCCGGCCCGAAGTGGAAGAACTGTTCGGCCCGGTGGCTGCCGCCGGCGCTGCGGACAAGGTCCGCCCCCACCAGCAGCCCCGGCTTGAGGAAGACGAGCCGCCGCTCCACCACCGCGCCCTGCGCGAGGTAGCCCAGGTGCCCGCCCACGAGCAGCTCCGCCTCGGGGCCAAAGCGGGCGCAGGCCGGCAGCGGCTGCGCGACGGGCCCCCAGCTCCAGGTGCCCTGGTATTGGGTGAAGTCGCGCCCGTCCAGCCGCAGCGTGTTGTGGGCGGCGGGGCTTTTCAGCGCGCGGCGCTCGCCGCCGTCCACGTAGGTATAGCGGCCGGCGTCGGTCAGCACGGCCTCGCCGCCGTGGTACACGTCGATGTGCAGAAGGTCCGCGTGCCCGTGCCCGCCGCCGAGGCTGCCGGCGCGGAAGTGGATGTAGGTATCCTCCCGCCCCCAGCCGGCGCGCAGCATGTAGTTGCCGCTGGCCGCCAGCGCCTGCGAGGGCTGTTCGGGCCAGGCCGCCGGCAGCGCGGCCAGGCGCGCCGGGGCGTCGGGGCCAAAGTCCCACAGCGTTTCTTCACACAGGGGCCCGCGGGCCGCGGCAGCCGGCAGCGGGTCGCCGAAGAGCAGCGCCCCCGCCGCCAGCAGGTCCCCGGCGTCGATGACGTCGCTGTCGCCCTGCGGCAGGATGGCGCGGTCCGGCGCGGCCCAGACGGCCAGCGCCCGGCACATGGCCCGGGCCTTTTCCTCCAGCTGCGGCGGGACGGCGACGCCGTTTTGCCGCGCCAGCAGCAGGGTGTCCAGCACGGCGTGCAGCACCTCGCAGTGGTACATGGGGCTTTGCTCCCACTGCACGCCGTCGGGCCCGACGGCGTTGTGGAGGTTCTCCCGCAGGCGCTCCAGCGCGAGGGCCTGCCAGTCGGCCCGGCCCAGCCACAGGCCGGTCAAAAACAGCCCATGGGCCTGGATGGCCCCCCAGTTGCTCAGCCGCTGGAAGGGCCCGTGGGTCTTTTCGAGATACGCGCCGTGTTCGGCCAGGCTCGCGTCCACGCGGCGGCGCAGCGCCTCCGGCACGGCCGGCCCGAACAGCGCCAGCGCCCGCAGCCAGTTTTCGGGCCGCAGGCCGGCCTCCAGCGCGCGCCAGGTGCTCGCCTCGCTTTCGGGGGTGTGGGGCACGCGCTCGAGCCAGTCCGCCAAGAGGGCGGTGAAGGCCTCGAGGTAGCAGGACCGGCCGCTGTAGCGCCAGGCCTTGCCCAGGTTGACGAAGATGGTGTGCCGGTTGAGGGCGTAGGTCCACTCGGGGTCCCCGGCGGGGACGGCGTCCCACTGCACCGGGCCGTCAAAACGGACGGCTTCGGCGGTGGGCTCCATCTCCCAGTGATCCCGGAAAAGGAAGGTGTGGGCGCAGATCTCGTCCGCGCGGGCGGCGGCGGCCGCAGCCGCGTCCGGGCAAAGGCGGCAAACGGCCTCTGCCGCGGCGGCGGGCTCGGCCCAGAGGGCCGGCTTTGTCATACGCGCTCTCCCCTTTCGCTCTCACAGGCCAGGGCGAAGCGGCCCCAGGGCTTTGCCAGCAGCAGGCAGACGCACAGCGCCGCCCCCGCCATGACGGCCCAGAGGACGAACACCGCCCCCCAGCCGAAGCCCTCGGGCGCCGCGCCGATGCCGCAGGTGGCGATGGCCGACCCCAGGTAGGTGATGGCGTTCAAGCTGCCGGAGATCATCGCCGCGCCGCTGTTGCGGCCGATGCGCACCGGCATCACGTTGATGAACATGGTGTTGACCCCCAGCATCAGGGCGGTGGTGGCCGCCAGCAGCACCACCGAGGCCGGCAGGCTGGCCCGCACCGCGAAGGGCAGCGCCAGCAGGCAGGCCAGCGCCGCCCCCATCAGCGCCGCCGAGGTCTTTACTTCATTGCGGAAGAACTTGCGGTCCAGCCAGCCGGCAAGGTACGCGCCCGTCAGATTGACCAGCGGCAGCACCATCGACACCGCCGCCGAGAAGGCGGGGCGGGCGCCGAAGTTGCCCTGGATCATGCTGGGCACCCAGCTGGTGACGCCGTCCTTCAGGCCGCCGTGCAGCATGGCCGGCAGCACCAGGCCGATCAGCCCCGTGGCGAAGAGGGCCGGCAGCAGGCTGCGGGCCGCGCCCGCCTTCGGCTTTTGCGCCGGGGCGGCGGCGGCTTCGCCCTGGCCGGCGCGGGCGGCGCGGCGCAGCGGGGCGCTGCCCGCCAGCCAGAGGGCCGCAGCGGCCAGCATCAGGGCCCCGCAGGCCCAGAAGGCCAGCCGCCAGCCCGCCAGCGCCAGGGCCGCGGCGCTGACCGCGTAGGCCCCCAGCGTGCCGGCCGGCGTGGTGGAGTTGATGGATACGCAGGCGGAGTCCTGCTGCGTGAGCGGCATGCACTCGGCGAACAGGCGGACGATGGGCGGCCAGACCATCGCCTGGAACAGGCCGTTGGCCGCCCACAGCGCCGGCATGGCCGCCGCCGGGGCAAAGCCCATGCCAAAGTTGCACCCCGCCGACAGCGCCAGCCCCAGCGGGATCATCCCGAAGGGCGTCCACTTCTGGCTGAGCATGCCGCAGAGGATCTGCCCCGCCGCGTAACAGATGAAGTAGCCGGTCGAGACCGCCCCCGCCGCCGAGAGGCTCAGGGTACCCTCTTCGGTGATGGCGCTCATCACGGCCGAATAGTTGTAGCGCCCTACGTAGGCGGCCGCGTAGGCCACCCAGCTGAGCAGGAACAGCCGCCGCCCCTGCCCGGCCGTGGCCAGGCGGGCAAAGCTCTGTGTCTTCGGCATGGCGGCTTACTCGTCCAGCCAGTAGGCGTTCGAGTAGGCGTGGCGGCCCTGCGCGTCACGGCAGTCTACCCGGATGTAGCCCTCGTCCCCGTTCAGGGGGAAGACGGCCCCGCTCAGCGTCTGGCCGGCGGGGGCCAGCTGCATCAGGCAGCGGCGGCCGCTGGTGACGGCGTAGATCTTTTCCACCGGGCTGCAGGCGACGTGCAGCGCGCCGTCCTTGATGTACAGCTCGTGCAGCTCGGGGCCGGTGGAGGCGTAGAAGTCGCCCTTTTTCAGCGCCGCGATGACGCTGGCATAGTCGAGCCGCTCCAGCTTGAACATCGTAAAGCCGCCGAAGGAGTCGCAGCGGGGGTCGCCGGGGGCAAAGCTGTCGTGGTTGTCGTCGGTGGAAACGCAGAACAGCCGCTGCCCGGCGCGCAGCATCTCGTCGTAGGCCTGGGGGGCGTAGCCGTACAGGCCGTCCAGCTCACAGCCGTGGTTGTAGATCTCCATCGCGAAGACGCCCTTGAGGTCCTTATAGTCGTTCGTGTCCTGCAAGGACCAGTAGGGGTGGTTGTAGCAGCAGAGGAAGCCTTCGGCGTTCATCTGGGCGATGAAGCCGTTCAGGGCCTCGAGGTCCCCATAGCGCTGCGGCGGCTGGACGGCGGTAAAGCCGCCCCGGGCCGCGGGGTCCGTATCGTAAAAGTTGAGGTGATAGGTCTTCACCCACTGGAAGCTGCCCGACGGCGGGAAGGGCCCGTTCAGGTCCGCCTCGAAGGCGGCGATGGGGACGAAGGTGTCGTCCATCAGCTCGGGGTGCCAGCCGTAATGGCGGTGGTCGGTGAAGGCCACGATGGAATAGCCCCGTTTCTGGTATTCCTCCTTGACCTGCTCTTTGGTCCAGTGCCCGTCCGACAGGACGGTGTGGCAGTGGAGGTTCGCTTTGTAGAATTGCCCGGCTGCGGGCAGAAGCGCGCGGTCACGCATAGCGTAAGATGCTCCTTTGTATGTATGTTGTAGGATCAGCCCTTGACGGCGCCGGCGGTGATGCCCTCGACGAAGTACTTCTGGCACAGGAAGAAGGCCACGATGACCGGGATCAAAACGATGGTCGCGCCGGCCATCTGCGCGCCGTAGTCCTGCGCAAGGCCGGAGGCGAACAGCTTGATACCGACGGAGATCATCTGCTTGTTGATGTCCGAGATGTACAGGTAGGGGCCCATGTAGTCGTTCCAGCTCCAGACGAAGCTGAACAGCAGCATGGTGGACACCTGCGGCATGCACAGCGGCAGGATGATGCGGCGGTAGATGGTAAAGTGGCTGCACCCGTCGATGCGGGCGGCCTCGCTCAGGGCGTCGGGCACCGCGACGAAGGCCTGCCGCAGCAGGAACACGAAGTACACGTCGACGGCGGCGGGCAGGATCAGCGACCACATGGTGTTCAGGATGCCGAGGTTCTTGAAGATGATGTAGCGGGGCATGATCATGATGTCGCTGGGGATCATCAGGCCGGCCAGCAGCACCAGGAAGATGGCGTCGCGCCCGGGGAACTGGATCTTCGCAAAGCCGTAGGCGGTGATGGTGATGATGAAGAACTTGAGCACCAGCGTCAGGCCCGTCATCACGACGGTGTTGCCGAACCACTGGAAGAAGTCGTAGAATTCGTTGGTGAACAGGGTCTCAAAGTTCATCAGGGTGAAGTTCGAGGGGATGATCTGCAGCGGGGTGGACAGCACGTCGCCGCTGGGTTTGAAGGACGAGGACAGCATGAACACGAAGGGGTAGATGCAGATCAGGCCCAGGATGACCATGACGGCGGTGATGATGGTCTTGATGATTCGCTCTTGTTTTGCACGCATGACAGGGTACCTCCTTTACTGATCTGCCCACTTTTTCTGGCCGGCCCACTGGATCAGAGTGATGACCATGACGATGGCGAACATGACCAGGGCCTGGGCGGCGGCGTAGCTGGTCTCGTACTTGACGAAGGCGGTGTTGACGATGCTCAGGCTCATGACGGTGGTAGCCTGGCCGGGGCCGCCGTCGGTCAGGGACTGGATGACGGTAAAGTTCTGCAGACTGGTGATGATCGAGCTGATGGTCAAAAAGAAGGTGGTGGGGGCCACGGCGGGGATGACCACGTTCTTGATCTGCTGCCACTTGTTGGCGCCGTCGATCTCAGCGGCCTCCACCTGGGACTTATCCACGTTCTGCAATGCGCCAAGGTAGGTCAAAAAGTTCAGGCCTATGCCCTTCCACACGGCGATCAGGACGACCACAGGCAGGGCCCATTTCTGGTTCAGCAGGGGGATGATGGGGTCCTCCGAGCCAAAGAACTTCTGCAGCAGGTAGATGGGGCCGCGGGGTCCCAGCATCAGCTGGAAGACGACGGCGACGGCCACCATGTTGGAGACGTAGGGCAAAAAGAACATCGAGCGGATGCCCTTGGCCCAGAAGACGCCCTTGTTCAGCAGGTAGGCCAGGACAAAGCTGAGCACCATGATGACGGGCACATAGATCAGCGTATACAGGCCGCTGCGGCCGAGGGCGGCCAGCGCCTCCTTGCTGGAGAAGAAGCGGATGAAGTTCTTGATGCCCACGAAGTGGACGTCGTCCAGCCGGGTGATGAACTTGACGTCCAGGAAGGACAGGACGAAAGCCGAGATGAAGGGGATGCCGGTAAAGATGGTGAAGGCGATCAGGTAGGGGGTGACGAAGAGATACCCCTGCATCGCCTCGTGCCGGGCGGGGGAAGATTTTTTGACGGCTGCTTTTGCGGCGTGCGGCATGGAATGGACCTCCTTTTCTCAAAAAATGCCGCCGCCTGGCGGGCGGCGGCAATACGGCGTTCGGGTGGGACCGGGCTTAGTACAGCTGGGCCTCTTTGATGGCCTCGTTGGAGCGGTCCTGGATATTCTTCATCGTGGTGTCCAGATCCTGCTGGCCCATGCCGTACAGCGGGGCCTCCGAGGTCCAGATCTGGCTGATGGTGGTGTCGGCGGTGCCGACGATCTTCTCAGACAGGACCTTGCGGTTCGAATCGAACCACGCGGCGCGGAACTGCTCGGCGGGGATATCGTCGGTGGCGGCGTAGGTGGGCACCAGGCCGTTCTCGATGTAGTCGTTGATCTCCTCGTCGCTCAGGTCCACACGGGCGGGCACGCGGCCGTAGCCCAGGGTGTACTGGTTCTCAGCGATGCAGCGGACGGCCTCGAAGGCGGCCTCCTTGTTCTTGCTGGTGGCGGGCACGGCGTAGCAGCCGGGCACGGTCAGGGTCGAGTGCTCCTGTCCTTCGGGGTAGGGCATGGGCAGGATCGCGCACTTCCAGTCGCGGGGATACTTCTCGGTATCCGGCAGCATGGAGGCGGCCCAGCCGCCGCAGACGAACATGCCGAACTGCGCCTTGTCGTAGCTGCCGTCGGCGTTGGCCACGCCGGTGGAGGG
>CALXGZ010000012.1 GCA_944387975.1 uncultured Faecalibacterium sp. | reverse complement strand
TGCCGTCGTGCTGCGAGTCCTGGCTGCCGCAGTTGTCGATGCCGCAGCCGGCCACGATCAGCACGTCGCAGTCCTCGCCGACGTAAAAGTCGTTGTAGACGGTCTCCTTCAGGCCGCTCTCGCTGAGCACGACGGGGATGTGCACGCTCTCGTGCTTAGTGCCGGGCTTGATGTGGATATCGATGCCGGTGCCGTCGGCTTTGGGCACGATGTCGATGTTGGCGGTGGAGTTGCGGGCCGCGGTCTGGCCGTTGGCCCGGATGTTGTAGGCCCCTTCGGGCACGGTGTGCAGGTCGGCCACCTCGGCCAGGCTCTGCTTTTGGATGTTGTCTAACATTACAGTTCTCTCCCTCCCTGTTCCAGCGCGCTGCAGGCGGTCACCGCCGAGGTGGTGCCCAGCAGCCCGGGCAGGATCTCGTCGCGGGGGCCCTGCTGGGTCACCCGGCCGGCGGCCAGGACGACGATCTCGTCGGCGATGTTCAAAATGCGCTCCTGGTGCGAGATGACGATGATGGAGCCGCCGGTGTTCTTCTGCTGCATGCGCTCAAAGACCTGGATCAGGTTCTGGAAGCTCCACAGGTCGATGCCGGCCTCCGGCTCGTCAAAGACGGACAGCTTCTGCCCGCGGGCCAGCACGGTGGCGATCTCGATGCGCTTGAGCTCGCCGCCCGACAGGCTGGCGTTCACCTCGCGGTTGACGTAGTCCTTGGCGCACAGGCCCACCTCGGACAGGTAGGCGCAGGCGTCGGCGATGCTCAGGGGGCGGTCCTTGCCGGCGGCAATGCGCAGCAGGTCCAGCACCTGGATGCCCTTAAAGCGCACCGGCTGCTGGAAGGCGTAGCTGATGCCGCGGTTGGCGCGCTCGGTGATGCTCAGCTGGGTGATGTCCTCGCCGTCGAAGAGGATGCGGCCGGCGGTGGGCCGCTCGATGCCGGCGATCAGCTTGGCAAGGGTGGATTTGCCGCCGCCGTTGGGGCCGGTGATGGCCACGAAACGCCCGGCGGGGATGGTGAGGGAAATGTCCCGGATGATCTCTTTTTGACCCTGTTCATCGGGGACGTCGAAGGATATATGCTCGAGTTCCAGCATGGGATGACACCTCGTTGAAATGATGCTTCGCTTTCCGTTTTGGAAAGAAAAGGGTGGTTTGCTTGCTTGGCTGTACAGAGCTTCGCCGCCCTGCAAGGGAATTATACCCGAAAAGGGACGGGGTGTCAATCCTATAAAACCACTAGGAAATAAAAAAGCTGTGTGAAAAGTGCGAAAAGTTTTCCACAGCGCAGGCGGGGCGCGCCGCCGCCAGCGGATGTTGAAAAGTCGGGCCGGCGCGATTCCACAGCGGAAAACCCGCGAAACCCATCGGTTATCGGGTTTTTGCGTCCAAATGGAAAGCAGCGTTGCTGCTGAGAAAATATTTCCCGCCGGCGGGGCGCAAAACCGTTCCCGCCCCGGGCAAAAAGAGTATGACTTTACCTGCCGTATAAAGCGCTGGAAACTGCGGATGTTGAAAACCCGGTGGAAACCGTGGAAAGCGAGCGGAAAATTCCTCCCCTTGCCAGTAAAAGCGGTGGAAAACCCGGTGGAAAGAGTGAAAAACCCGCCCCGCGGTTGAATGCCCCGCCCAAACATGGTACAATAATCCTACATCGCGCGCCCCGGCAGGAAAACGCGCTGGGCCGCATATCCTTATCTATGGGAGGCGTCACATGAACTGGCTGACGAAACTTGAGCGGAAGTATGGCCGCTACTGTATCCCCAACCTGATCGCCCTGCTGGTGGGCGGGCAGATCGTCGTCTACGCGGTGGAGCTGTTTGTCGACCGCTATATCACCTACGCTTTGACCCTGACGCGGCCGGCCCTGTTCGCGGGCGAGGTGTGGCGTCTGGTCACCTTCCTCTTCGTCCCAAGCGTGTCGGGCGGCATCCTGAACTTTGCGCTGGCGGCGTACTTTTTGTGGTTCCTCGGCTCGGCGCTGGAGGCCGCCTGGGGGGACTTCCGCTTCAACCTCTACGTCCTGGCCGGGGCGCTGGGGGCGGTGCTGGCCTGCCTCGTCACCGGCTGGGCCGGCACCTATTGCCTGAACCTGTCGCTGCTGCTGGCCTTCGCGCTGCTGTACCCGGAGATGCAGGTGCTGCTGTTTTTCGTCATCCCCATCAAGGTCAAGTACTTCGGCATTTTTTCGGCGGCCGTGTGGGTGCTCAGCTTTTTGGCGGTGGACTGGATGACGAAGCTGAACTACCTGCTGAGCATGGCGGGCTTCGTGCTGTTCTTCGCGCCCAGCCTCTGGTCGAACCTGCGGGCCTGGTACCGGCGGGAGCAGTGGCGCCGCCGCAACCGCCGCTGAGGGGGGCCGCGCCATGATGCTGGACCGTCTTGCGGGCAACGAGGCCCTGAAAGAAGAAGTGGGCCGGATGCTGGCCGGCCGCCGCCTGAGCCACAGCCTGCTGCTGATCGGCGAGCAGGGCCTGGGCGCGGGCTTTGCGGCGCGCTGCATCGCGGCGGACTACCTCTACCCGGCGGGGGGCCCCGCCGCCGAGGCGCTGCTGCGGGGCGAGTGCTGCCGCGCCGTGGCCAAGGCCGGCGACCGCGACAGCGGCCGCATCGAGACCGGCGTGGTGCGCGAGGCCATCGCGGTGGAGGGCATGGGCGCGGGCGGGCGCTACCTGGTGGGCCAGGTGACCGCCATGCGCGGCGAGATCTTCAACACCAGCCTCTCGGCCGAGGGGCGGGCCGTGCTGCTCTACCACGCCGAAAAGATGAACGGCGAGTCCGCCAACGCCCTGCTGAAGGTGATGGAAGAGCCCCCGGCCGGGGTGCTGTTCATCCTGACGGCGCAGTCGCTGGCGGGGGTGCTGCCCACCATCCGCAGCCGCTGCGCGGCCTTTGCGCTGGCCCCGGCGCCGGTGGAGGAATGCGCGGCCTTCTGCGCCGGGCGGGGCGTGCCCAAAAAGGAGGCCGCCCGCCTGGCGGAGCTGTTCGAAGGGCGCATCGGCGCGGTGCTGGCCGCCGCGCAGGACCCCGCCCGCCGCAAGCAGCTGGACGCCGCGGCGGCCCTGGCCAAGGCGGCCGCCGCCCACGACAACTACGCGGCCTCGGTCCTGCTGGCCGGCTGCGAAAAAGACAAAGCCGCGGCGGCGGTGCTGCTGCGGGACTTCTGTACCTACGCGGCGGCCGGGCTGCGCGGCGCGGACCTCTCGCCTTTGCAGGGGGATGCCGCCGCCCGGGCCATCCCCCTTGCCACCGAGGCCATCTGGCAGCTGGAACGGCAGGTCAACCCGAAGATCGTATTGCAGGTGCTGGGCGCGAGCCTGTAAAACGCAGAACCCCCGCCCGGGCGCTTGCGGTACGCCCGGACGAGGGTCCTGTGTTGGGGTATTACTTTGGGTGTGAGGAGGAATCATGTGCAA
>CALXGZ010000011.1 GCA_944387975.1 uncultured Faecalibacterium sp. | reverse complement strand
TCCACCCGTCTGGTGGGCGCCATCATCATGACCCACGGCGACGACGACGGCCTGATCCTGCCCCCGGCCATTGCGCCCTGGCAGGTGGTGGTGGTGCCCATCGCGCCCCACAAGCCCGGCGTGGCCGAGAAGGCCGCCGAGGTGGCCGCCTCCATCAGCCAGTACGCCCGCGTCAAGCTGGACGACAGCGACAACGCCCCCGGCTGGAAGTTCAGCCAGTGGGAGATGAAGGGCGTGCCCCTGCGCCTGGAGCTGGGCCCCAAGGACCTGGAGAAGAACCAGTGCGTGCTGGTCCGCCGCGACACCCGCGAAAAGACCTTCGTCAGCCTGGACGAGCTGCCCACCGTCATCCCCGCCCTGCTGGACAACCTGACCCACGACCTGTACCAGCGCGCGCTGGAAAACCGCGAAAAGCGCACCTGGGCCGCCCGGACCATGGACGAGGTGAAGGCCCTGGCCGCCGCGAACACCGGCTACATCAAGACGATGTGGTGCGGCGACCTGGACTGCGAGCTGAAGATGAAGGAAGAGGCGGGCCTGTCCAGCCGCTGCATGCCCTTTGAGCAGGAGCAGATCGGCGAGGTCTGCCCCGTCTGCGGCAAGCCGGCCAAGACCATGATCTACTGGGGCGTAGCCTATTAAGACCCGCCCACCCGCCCTATAAGGTGGCCCCCCGGCGCGGCGAGCCGCGCCACCCCCCCTGGCGGGGGGTATGGCCGCCGGCGGCCCCATCAAGCAACAAGCCCCCGTCCGTGTAGAGCGGACGGGGATTTTTGTACCTATTGTATTTACAAAAGGCGCCTTTTGGGTGTATAATAGGCATGAAAGGAGGCGTGAACCATGACGCCGGTAAGTACCAACATCAAGATCGACCCCGTCCTGAAAGAACAAGCCCAGGACCTGTTTGAAAGTCTGGGCATGAACCTGTCCACCGCCGTCAACATCTTTTTGCGCCAGTCGGTGCGGGAGCAGGCCATTCCGTTCCGCATCGGGGAGCCTATGCCCAACGCGGAGACTTTGCAGGCTATCCGGGATGCCCGCAATGGTATCGGCCTGAGCCGCGGGTTTACCTCTGTAAAGGAATTGATGGAGGACCTGGATGCTGACGATTAAGTACCAGTCCTCGTTCAAGCGGGATTACAAACGGATCAAGAAGCGCGGCTATAACATCCGCCTGCTGGAAAAGGTGATCACCCTGTTGGCAGAAGGACAGGAGCTGCCCGCATCTTATCGCGACCATGCCCTGACCGGAGATTACAGCGGCTGCCGTGAATGCCACATCGCGCCGGACTGGCTCCTGGTCTACGAAGTAATCGAAGATGAATTGCTGTTATACCTGACCCGCACGGGCACACACAGCGCCCTATTCTGACTGCAACATAAAGCCCCCGTCCGTGTAGAGCGGACGGGGGCTTTTGTTATGCCAGGGGCAAAAATTCTTCCACCAGCAAATCGACGCAGGCGCCGTAGCTCTGCATGCCAAGCTCCTGGCCGTAGCTGTGCAGGAAGGCGTCGTAGACCGTCTCCCCTACCTCGCGGATGGGGCCCTCCCAGGACGCCCAGTAGGCGTTGTTCAGCTCGAAGTCGGCGCGGGCGGCGGCGGGCAGCTCCGCCATGCAGGCCGCGGCGGCCGCCGGGTCGGCCCGGTAGAGGGCGTTCGACAGGTGCAGGTAGCCGTACAGCCAGCCCGAATAGACGTAGGCGGGGCGGCCGCTGGCGATAGACGCCATGATGCCCACGAAGTTCGCCTCCTGCTCGGCGGCGACGCCCCGCTGGTGGGCGTATTCATGGGCGATGGTCACCGGCAGAAAGACCTCGGGGCAGTCGACGTTGAGGGTGCTCTCCCCGGTGAGGGGGCAGAGGTAGCCGGTGAAGCCCCAGGCGCTCATCAGCTTGGAGTAGAAGGCGGGCTTGGCCCGGCGGTCGGGCCCGGCCAGGAAGGGCCAGCGGCCGGTCAGGCCGTCGTAGAGGCCGGCCGTGCTCCCCTGCGCCATGATCTCGCTGCGGGGCACGGCGAAGCGCCCGGCCGCGTCCCGGGGGACGCTGTCCGCGCAGGCGGCCACCTGCCGGCCGAAGTAGCGGGTCACGGCCTCCAGCTGCTGCGCGCTGACCGGCGGCGCGGACATGCCGGCCTTTTCGGCAAAGCTCCCGGCGTAATACTGGGTGCCCCAGAGGGCGCAGACCCCCCAGTAGCCCCACAGCAGCAGCACCGCCAGGTGCAGCGCCCAGGCCCCCAGCGCGCCGGGGCGGCCGTGGGCGGCCAGCCAGGCCGCGCGCCCGAGCAGGGCCAGCGCGCCCAGGATGAGGACGGTCGCCCCCGCCTCGCAGACGCTGAAGGGCAGCGGGTCGCACACAGCGCCCAGCGCCCGCTTGACGGGCATCGAGACGCCGCCCACCCACCAGTCCATCAGGGGGCGGCTGCGCCGCGCCGCCAGAAAGGCGCCCAGCGCCGCCAGCGCCCCCGCCAGGGCCCACAGGGCCGCCCGGTGGGCCGTCAGGAACCCTTTCAGCCCGCTCAACGGTCAAAGGTGGTGCGCAGGGTGGTCTCCCACCGCTCGCCCGGGGCCAGGATGGCGGCCGCCGCGCGCTTGCGCCAGGACGGGCCGTCCGCCTCGGCGGCGGGCAGGCTGTGCCAGGGCTCGATGCACACGAAGCGCATCGGCGTGCTGGCGGCGCTCCAGATCAGGGTGTAGGGGTAGCCGGCGATGTCGCAGACGATGCTGCGGCCGGTGTCCTTCTCGTACAGGCCCAGGGTCTTGCTGCGCAGGCCCGCCATGCAGAAGCTGTCGTTGTCGAACATGTGCTCCTCCAGCTGGATGGCGGCGGCGTTCTTCCACTGGTAGAAGCACTTGCCGCTCAGCAGGCCGTTGGGGCGCGCGTCCAGGATGACCGGGCTCTCGGGCCGGTCGAAGCGGAACTCGTAGTCGGCGACGGTGTGTTGATCGTCAAAGGGCACGTTGAAGGCCGGGTGGTAGCCGATGCCGAAGGGCAGGGGCTCGGCCGCGCCGGCCGGGTTCTCCACCACGAGGGTGTGGCACAGCGTCTTGCCCTCCAGGCGGAAGATGCTGGTCAGCACAAAGTCGTAGGGGAAGCGCGAGGCCTTGATCTCCTCGTCCGAGCGCAGCTCGAGGCGGATGGCGTCGGGGCCCTCCTCCAGCAGCGTATGCTCCAGGTCGCGGGCAAAGCCGTGCTGGCCGCCCTTATAGCTCTTGCCGGCGTGGGTCAGGATGCCCCCGGCCAGCTTGCCCGTCCAGGGGAAGAGGATGGGCGCGTGCCGCCCCCAGACCGATTTGTCGGCCTGCCAGAGCATCTCTTCGCCGGCGGCGTTCTTGATGCTGACGGCCTCGGCGCCGTGGCTGTCCACGGTCAGGGTCAGAAATTCGTTGCGGATGCTTGCCTGCATGATAAAAACCTCCTTATACGCTCCCGCCAGGGATGAACTGATAGCCCACCAGCTGGGTCTGGTCGACCGGCTCGGCCGCGCTCAGCTTGAGCACGGTGTCGGCGCAGACGCAGGCGGCGGTCTCGACGTCGAAACGGATGGTGGTCAGGGGCGGGGTCATCAGCTCGCTGGTCTCGTACCCGCCGAAGCCGGTGACCGCGATGTCCTCGGGGATGCGCAGGCCCAGCTCCCGCGCGGCCTTGTACACGCCGTAGGCGATGCGGTCGGTGGCGCACAGCAGCACCTCGGGCCGGTCGGGGCCGGAAAGCGCCTGCTTCGCGGCGCGGTAGGCCGCAGCGAGGGTGAAGTCCACCTCCCAGCTGCGCACATCGGTCACCCCGGCGCCCGCCAGGCCCTTCAGCACGCCCTGCTTGCGGCGCAGGCCGACGGCCTCGTCCCGCTCGCTGACCCAGAGGCAGCCCGCTTTGCGGTAGCCGCGGCCCGCCACGTACAGGCCCAGCGCCTCGCCGGCGGCCAGGTCGTCGTTGACCACCGAGACGCCCCCCTCGAAGCGCTGGCCGAGGAAGACCACAGGCGCGTTCATCCGCGCGAGCTGGGCGCGGTGGGCCGGGGTGATGAAGCTGGCCACCACGACGATGCCGTCCACCCGCATGCGGTCCAGGCTTTCGAGGCTGCGCACCTCGAAGTCGAGGTCGCCCTCGGTGTTGATGAACAGCGGGCTGTAGCCCTTGCCGCGCAGGTACTTGTCCATCGCCGTCAGCACCCGCGGGGTGACGGTGGAGTCGAAGGTCGGCAGCACGACGCCGATCATGTTCGACTGCTTGGCGCTCAGCCGCGCGAAGGGGTTCGCTTTAAAGTTGTAGTATTCGACCGCCTCCTTGACTTTGGCATAGCTGTCCTCACGGATGCTCTTGTTGTTCAGGTAGCGGGAGACGGTGCTTTTGGACACCCCCGCCCGCTTCGCCACATCGTTGATGGTGGCCCGTTGTTCGGCCATATCCCTTTCCTCCTGCCGGTTTTCGTTTCGTTCTGCTCTCTCGCTGTGCTCTGTAGGATACCCCGCGATCGGGGTATAAAAAATCGATCCCGGATAAGTTGCATCTATTGTAGCACAGCCAGTGGTACCAGTCAAATAGAGAATTGCGCGGCATTTTTTGTCGATTTCTGACAAAAAGCGGCCGCGCGCGCCTTGCGCCCGGGCGGGGGATGATGTATACTTTTTATACTACGATCACAAGGAGGTGCGGCCATGTCCGGCACGGAACGCCGGCCCCTGGGCTTTGGCCTGATGCGCCTGCCCAAGCGGGCCCTCGGCATCGATATCGCGGCCACCAGCCGTATGGTGGACCGCTTTTTGGAGGCGGGCTTCGACTACTTCGACACCGCCCACATCTACCCCGGCAGCGAGGACGCCGCCCGCAAGGCCCTGGTGGAGCGGCACAGCCGCGACAGCTTTACCCTGACCACCAAGGTGCACGCGGGCCTGGCCCTGAGCGAGAAGGCCGCCAAAAAGCAGCTGGAGACCAGCCTGCGGCGCACCGGGGCGGGCTACTTCGACTATTACCTGCTGCACTCGGTGATGGAGTCGAACGCCGCCAAGTACGAGCGCTACGGCCTGTGGGACTTCGTCCACGAGCAGCAGGCGCGGGGGCTGATCCGGCGCTTCGGCTTTTCCTACCACGGCGGGCCCGCGCTTTTGGAGCGCCTGCTGACGGAGCACCCCGACACGGCCTTCGTCCAATTACAGATCAACTACGCCGACTGGGACAACCCCGGCGTGCAGGCGCGCGCCAACTACGAGACCGCCCGCCGCCACGGCGTGCCCGTCGTGGTCATGGAGCCGGTCAAGGGCGGCGCGCTGGCTGACCCGCCCCCGGCCGTGCGCCGCCTGTTCGAGGCAGCCGCGCCCGGCGCGTCCTGCGCGTCGTGGGCGCTGCGCTTTGCGGCGGGGCTGGACGGGGTGCTGGCCGTGCTGTCGGGCATGTCCACGATGGCGCAGCTGGAAGAGAACATCGGCGTCATGGCGCATTTCCGCCCGCTGGACGCCGCCGGGCGCCAGGCCATCCAGCAGGCGCAGCGGCTGCTGGGCCATTCCTCCGCCATCGCCTGCACGGGCTGCGGCTACTGCGCGGCCGCCTGCCCGCAGGGCATCCCCATCCCGGCCCTCTTTGCGGCGGCGAACCAGCAGCTGGCCCATGGCCGCGAGGCCGGCGCGCGCGCGGCCTGGGCCGGGGCTACCGCCGGCGGCGGGGGGCTGGCCTCCAGCTGCATCGGCTGCGGCCGCTGCGCCGCCGCCTGCCCCCAGCGCCTGCCCATCCCGAAGCTGCTGGCCCAGTGCGCCGCCCGCTACGAGTAGGGCCCTTCACGCCGCAGCCCCCTTGCGCATAGGCTGAGACAAACCCAACCTATCAGCAAAGGAGCATCACTATGGCAGCAGGAACCTTACGCATCCAGTGCTACGCGGCCCGGCAGTCCGCGCCGATGGCCGGGGTCAGCGTCAGCGTCGCGGGGGACGGCTTTGCCGTCAGCCGGGTGACCGGCATGGACGGTGCCGCCGCCGACATCGAGATCGACGCCCCGGCGTGCAGCTACTCGCTGGACGAAGCCAACACCACCGTACAGCCCTACGCGCTGTGCACCCTGACGGCCGAAAAGCCGGGCTACCAGACCATACGCATCGAGGGGGTGCAGATCTTTTCGGGGCAGGTGACCCTCGCGCCCCTGGAGATGATCCCCGCCAACGCCCGCCTCGCCGAACCGGCCGAGCCGGTGGTCATCCCGCCGCACCCGCTGTTCGCGGGGGAGGGCGGCAGCGGCGCCGCCCCCGAGGCAAAGGCCGCCAGCCCCCGCGTGCTGACGGCCGTGGTCATCCCCAAGACCATCACCGTGCACCTCGGCGCGCCCACCGCCTCGGCGCGCAACGTCACGGTCTCCTTCCGCGACTACATCGCCAACGTGGCCTCCAGCGAGGTGTACCCCACCTGGGTAACGCAAAATAAACCAAACATATCTATTCGTACTTTCGTTGTTTTAGAAGTTCCACTCAATGGTGACGGCCTGCTGTCCGGTCTCGGGGTCCTTCGGGGAAACCACCACCCGATGCACCAAAAGTACAGCCAGCTCGCGGGTCAGGACGGGGACTTTTGCCAGCTCTG
>CALXGZ010000010.1 GCA_944387975.1 uncultured Faecalibacterium sp. | reverse complement strand
CCTCTTACGGCGCCTTTGTGGACATCGGCGGCGTGGACGGCCTGTGCCACATCAGCGAGCTGAGCTGGAACCGCATCAAGCATCCCTCCGAGGTCGTCAGCGTTGGCGACTCCATCGAGGTGTATGTCAAGGATATCGACCGCGAGAACCACAAGGTCTCCCTGGGCTACAAGAAGACCGAGGACAACCCCTGGGAGCAGCTGCGCAACAACTACCCCGTTGGCAGCGTCTTCCACGCCCCTGTGGTGTCCCTGACCAAGTTCGGCGCCTTTGTCCGCATCCTGCCCGGTGTGGACGGCCTGGTGCACATCAGCGAGATCAGCAACGACCGCGTTGAGAAGGTCTCCGACGTGCTGAAGGTGGGCGACATGGTGGACGTCAAGCTGCTGGACGTCGACTTCGACAAGAAGCGCATCAGCCTGTCCATGAAGGCCCTGCTGAAGGAGCAGAGCGAGGAGGAGTAAGCCTCTTTGCCCGGCCCTGACAACTGTCAGAAACACAAAAACAGCCCCGTTGCCGGAAGGCGGCGGGGCTGTCATGCTAAGTATATGTCTGCTTGCAAAAAAATTTCAGCTTTCGTCTGCGCCCATGGCGAGGCGCTGCGCTACCTTGTGTTCGGCGTGCTGACCACGCTGCTGAACATGGCGCTGTACGCCTTGTTCCAGGCGCTGTTCGGGTATGAGGCCGCCAACAGCTGGGGCAATGTGCTGGATAACCTGCTGTGCATCCTCTTCGCCTACGCCACCAACCGGCGCTTCGTCTTTGCCAGCCGGACGCGGGGCCGGGCCGCCGTGCGGGAGTTTTTCCGCTTTGTGGCCTGCCGCCTGGGCACCATGGCCCTGGACGCCTTGGTCATGGTGGCGGGGGGCAACTGGCTGGCCGCGCCGGGCCAGGCGCTGGTGCTGGCGCTGCTGGGCCGCTGGCTGGACGGCGGCGCGGCCCTGGCGCTGTGGGGGCTGGGGGTCAAGGCTTTTTCCAACCTGCTGGTCATCGTACTCAATTACCTGTTCAGCAAGCTGCTGATCTTCCGGCGGCCGGCTGGGCGGGAACAGGATTAAACGGAGGTAACGATTATGGTTCACAAGTTGAAGGGCTTCGGCTTTCTGGTGTCCGGCCTGGTGCTGGGCATCATCGGGGCGGTCACGGCGGTGACGGCCATCGTGCTGAGCGGCGTCGGCCTCGGCCTGGTCCGCAAGGCGCGGAAGGAACACTGAGGAGGTACGGCGATGGATCGCAAAGAGATTTTGTCCCACGTGGACCACACCCTGCTCAAGCCTGAGGCCACCTGGCCGCAGATCCAGGCCCTGTGCGACGAGGCCGTCGCCTACGGCTGCGCCTCGGTGTGCATCAACACCTGCTACGTCAAACAGGCGGCGGCGTACCTGGCCGGCCGCTGCAAGGTCTGCTGCGTGGTGGGCTTCCCCCTGGGGGCGATGGACACCGCGTCCAAGGCCTTTGAGGCCCGCACCGCCATCGAAAACGGCGCGGACGAGGTGGATATGGTCATCAACATCGGGCGGCTGAAAAACGGCGAGTACGACGCCGTCCGCGAGGACATCCGCGCCGTCAAACAGGCCGTCGGGGACAAGGTGCTCAAGGTCATCATCGAGACCTGCCTGCTGACCGACAGCGAGAAGCGCAAGATGTGCGACATCGTCTGCGAGGCCGGGGCCGACTACATCAAGACCAGCACCGGCTTTTCCACCGGCGGGGCCACCTTCGACGCCGTGGCCCTGATGGTCGCGGGCGTGGCCGGCCGCTGCAAGGTCAAGGCCGCGGGCGGCATCTCGACGGTGGAGGATATGGAAAAGTTCCTCGCCCTCGGCGCCGACCGCCTGGGCACCAGCCGCGCCGTCAAATTGCTGAAGGGCGAGGCCGCCCAGGGCTATTGAGTGACATTTTTGCAGGAATGTAGCAAAAGTCCGACTTTGTGCTTGACAATCTGACGCAGGGATGCTACAATATCCCCTGCAACAAAATGAATACCGTGCTTATCAAGAGCGGCTGAGGGGACAGGCCCTGTGAAGCCCGACAACCTGCGCGCAAGCGTAAGGTGCCAAATCCTGCGGGAAACCGGAAGATAAGAGTGAGACACTCGGAGCCTTCGGCTTCCGGGTGTCTTTTTGTTTGAGAAGTTTGTTCACCGTTTGCAAGGGAGGCATACAACACTATGGCAAGACATCTTTTCACGTCCGAATCGGTCACCGAGGGGCACCCCGACAAGATCTGCGACCAGATCTCGGACGCCATCCTGGACGAGATCCTGACCCAGGACCCCGACGCCCGCGTCGCCTGCGAGACCTGCGTCTCCACCGGCCTTGTGCACATCATGGGCGAGATCACCACCAGCTGCTACGTCGACTTCCAGAAGCTGGTGCGCGAGGTAGTGGCCGATATCGGCTACACCCGCGCCAAGTACGGCTTTGACGCCGACACCTGCGCCGTCATCTCCAACATCGACGGCCAGAGCCCCGACATCGCCCTGGGCACCAACGACGAGGTCGGCGGCGCGGGCGACCAGGGCATGATGTTCGGCTACGCCTGCGACGAGACGCCCGAGCTGATGCCCCTGCCCATCAGCCTGGCGCACAAGCTGGCCCGCCGCCTGGCCG
>CALXGZ010000009.1 GCA_944387975.1 uncultured Faecalibacterium sp. | reverse complement strand
TGGATTACGCCCTACTTTGATTTGATTTGCGGTTTTTCCGCATTTGGGGCACCTTTTCCATGCCTCTTCTGTCGCTTTTCTCATGTCTCTTATTATATCATAACATTTCTTTTTTGGACACTCCCTACTCTGCACAGTAAAGGATTTTCTTGTTGCGTATCAGGCGGTCCCATTCCTTCCGCCGGATTTTGAGGAAGGTGATGACCGAATTCTTGTAGTGGCGCGAGTCTTTGGCGGTCGCCAACCGAAGCGCAACGCGAAAGTGTTCGTCCTGGCCGCTCAGGACGATCTCTTTTAGAACAAGGCCCGTATCCGGCCGCTCATCCCGAATGATATAGTCGGGATGCTGAATGATCTCAGCCAGATACGCGCTGAATCTTTCATAATCATCGGGATGCCGCTCCTGCACATGCCGGATGCGCTCATCTGTGATGATGACCTCGTCCGTTTGAATGTCGTCCGATACGACCCTGTACAATTCCCGGTCCAGTCTGCATACAAAATTCACGTCCGGTCCCCCGCTCCGCCTCGCCGCTCAGCCCCCCTGCACGCGGCGGGCGCGCGCCAGCGCGGCGACCAGGGCCTGGATCTGGAACTCGACCATGTCGCCGGCTACCTCCGGGAAGAGGAAGGGCATGCTGCCCGGGATGGCCTGGTACACCATCGACGTGGCGATGGCCAGGTTGCCCAGCAGCCGCGGGTCCATCGCGCCGGGCCGCACGCCGAAGATCGCCACGATCTGGCTGAAGAACAGCAGCTGCTCGCGCCGGAACAGCTGGAAGTCCTCCTCCGACATGTTGCGGTAGAGGGCCTGCTCCTCCTCGATGGACAGGATGGCGATGCCGCCCTTGCCGTAGCAGCACTCCCGCACGAACTGCTCGACCCCTTGCCGCCAGCTGCAGGTGGTGCCGTCCATCAGGGCCTGGGCGCGCTGCAGCAGCCTGGGCTGCTGGCGGCGCAGCGCCTGCACCGTCAGCTCGTGCTTCGAAGGGAAGAGGGTGTAGAAGTAGGTCTTCGAAATGCCGCCGGCCTTCTCGCACAGCATATCGATGCTGCACTCGGCCAGGGTGTGTGTGGCGATGCTTTCGGTGATCGCGTCGAGCAGGCGCTCCTTGATCTGCTCGCGCTCGGCGTCCGAGTACGATTTACGGGGCATGGGCGGCTCCTTTCCTTGTAATAAAAACTTATACGTTCAAACGGTACTTACAGTATAACAAAGCCGCCCCCGGCGCGCAAGGGGCAAAGTGGCCCCGGCGGTCTTACAATCCGGCGGCGCTTGTGCTATAATCAGGGTATCAAGCAATAGATAGGAGGCACCCCTTATGCGCAAGATACGTTTCGCGGTGGTGGGGTCGGGGTGGCGCTCGCTGTTTTACGGGCGCATCGCCCGGGCGCTGCCCGCCCGCTTCGAGCTGACGGCCCTGGGCTGCCGCACGCAGGAAAAGGCCGCCCGCTTACAGGCGGACTACGGCCTGCCCGCCGTGGTGGGCGAGGCCGCGGTGGAGGCCACCGGCCCGGACTTCATCGTCTCGGCGGTGGACAAGCACAGCATGAGCCGCACGGTGCGCCGCTGGCTGGCCAAGGGCTACCCGGTGCTGAGCGAGACCCCGGCCGCCCTGACCATGGAGGAGCTGGACGCCCTGTGGCGGCTGTACCAGGCGGGGGCCAGGGTGCAGGTGGCCGAGCAGTACCGCTGGTACCCGCGCTATGGGGCCGTGCTGGGCCTTGCGCGCAGCGGGCTGCTGGGGCAGCCGGTGTCGGCCTACCTGTCGGCCATGCACGATTACCACGCCGCGGGCATGCTGCGGGGCCTGCTGGGCCTGGGCCGCGTGGAGGCGCGCCTGACCGGCTGCACCTTCGCCGTGCCCGTGACGGACACCCGCACCCGCACCGAGGTGCTGACCGACGGCGCGGTGGTGACGAAGGAGCAGCGCCACGTCCTGTTCGAGTACGAGGGCGGGCAGAGCGCCGCCTACGACTTCATGTCCGACCAGTACCGCAGCCTGATCCGCCCGCGGACGCTGCGCCTGCGCGGTACCCGCGGCGAGGTGGACGACGGGCGCGTGTGCTGGCTGAACGGCAAGAACCTGCCCGAGCAGGCCGCCCTGGACGTGGCCGAAGACCCCGCCACCGGCGAGGTGCTGGGCATCGCCTTCCAGGGGCGGGCGCTGTACACGCCGCCCTTCGGCCCCTGCGGCCTGCCCGAGGACGAGACCGCCATCGCCCAGATGCTGCTGGGCATGGCCCGCTACATCGAGACCGGGGCGGAGCTGTACCCCTTCGCCGACGCCCTGGAGGACGCCTACACCGCCCTGCTGATGGCCTCGCCCGCAGTGACGCCCGGCGCGGGCCTGGACGGCCCGGCAGCCGCCGGCCTTGCCCCCGGCTGGTACCAGCGCCGCACCGCCCCGCGCCCCTGGAAGTAAGCGCGGCGCGGCTCTGTCATGCTTTACATGGTTTACATGGTTTTTTAGGTACCATGCTTTGTCGTGGTTTACATGTTTTACATGGTTTTTCTATAGTCCATGGTCTGACATGTTTCGCCCCTTTTTGGGCCCTTCCCCAGGGGACTAAAAAAAACATGAATAGTATGTAAACCATGACGTTTATGCCAGGGGAGCATACGCCAAAGGAGGCTTTGCCATGAGTGAGAACATCATCCGCGCCGCCGTCGTCGGCATGGGCAATATGGGCAGCCAGTACGCCGCGCTGCTGGCCGCGGGGGCCGTGCCGGGCATGGCGCTGGCCGCCGTCACGCGCGTGCGGCCCGAGACGCTGGCCGCCCGGCACCTGGCCCTGCCCGCGGGGCTGCCGGTCTACCAGACGGCGGACGAGCTCTTCGCGGCGGTGGACAGCGGGGCCCTCGGCCTCGACGCCGTCGTCATCGCCACGCCCCACCGCCTGCACGAGGAGCAGGCCGTGGCCGCCATGCGGCGCGGGCTGTGCGTCTTGTGCGACAAGCCCGCCGGCATCACCAGCGCCGCGGCCCGCCGGATGGAGCAGGCGCGCCCCGCGGGCCTGGTCTGCGGGTACATCTTCCAGCAGCGCACCTTCCCGTCGTACCGGGCCATCCGCCAGCTGGTGCAAAGCGGCGCGCTCGGCCGCGTCAAGCGCGTCAGCTGGACGGTGACGGACTGGTACCGCTCCAACGCCTACTACGCCGGCAGCGGCTGGCGCGGCAGCTGGGAAAAGGACGGCGGCGGCACCCTGCTCAACCAGTGCCCCCATAACCTCGACATGCTGCAATGGCTCTGCGGCATGCCGGCTTCGACCCGCGCCTTCTGCCACAACGGCAAGTACCACCCCATCCCGGTGGAGGACGAGGTGACCGCCTACCTGGAATGGCCCGGCGGGGCCACCGGGGTGTTCACGGCGTCCACGGGCGAGGCCCCGGGCGTCAACCGGCTGGAGCTGGCCCTGGACGACGGCCTGATCATCTGCGAGCCGGACGGCGTGCGCATCGCCCGCCTCGACCGCCCCGAGCGGGCGTACCGCAGCGCCCCCGGCACCGGCTTCGAGAAGCCCGCCGCCAACTGGGAGCGCCGCCCCATGGAGAAGGACTCCGACGCCTACGCCAGCGTGCTGCGTAACTTTGCCGCCTGCGTCCGCGCCGGCGACCCGGAGGGCCTGCTGGCCCCCTGGCGCGAGGGCCGCAAGAGCCTGACGCTGTCCAACGCCATCTACCTGTCCTCCTGGACGGGGCAGACCGTCGCGCTGCCCGCCCCCGGCTCCGCCGCCGAGCAGGCCTTTGAGGCCGCCTTCGAGGCCGAATGGCGCAAGCAGTTTTGAATTTTCAGCCCCGGCAGGCGCGCCCGCCGGGCTTTTTTGTCCCGATTTCCAGCCTTTTTCTGCCCCGCCGGGGCGGAAAGGGGCTTTCGCTTTGGGGCGCGGCATGGTACAATAGGACTGCATCAAAGTAAACAGCGCCCGGGCCGCCCGGGCGGTCAACGATAAAAAAGACCGGCGTAGAGCAGATGCAATTTTTGCCAAGGGCAAAACGTATCTCAGGTGAAAGGACCGCTAAGCCGGCAAAGGAGCAACGTATGTGGCGTGTCAGTCAGGAAGAACTCTACCGCATCGCGGTGGAAAATTACAGCGATTCGGTGTACCGCGCGGCAGCGCATCACTGCACTAACCCCATCGACGCAGAGGACGTGGTCCAGGATGTGTACGAAAAGCTGCTGCGGCGCAAAGGCTCCTTCTCCAGTGAGGAGCACCTGAAGGCGTGGCTGCTGCGCGTGGCCATCAACCGCTGCCACGATCTGTCCCGCGCGGCCAGCCAGAAGGATGTGCCCCTGGAAGAGACCATGCCGGCGCCCCCCGCCGCCGACCACAGCGTGCTGGACGCGGTGCGCGCCCTGCCCGAACAATACCGCAACGCCATTTATCTGCACTACTTTGAAGGGTATACGGCGGCGGAGATCGGGCGGCTGCTGGGCGCGCCCACCAACACGGTACTGAGCTGGCTGCACCGGGGGCGGGCCCTTCTACATACCATGTTGCAGGAGGAGATCGAGGATGAAATGGTTTGAATATCAAATGGAAGTAGACCAGCTTCACGCCTCCGATGCGTTGAAAGCCCGTCTGCTGGCCATGCAGCCTGACAGCCAGACATCTCGAGACCATAGCGCGCCCGCCCAAAGGGGCAGGGCGATCCGTTTCCCCCATTGGCGGCGGTGGGCCGCGGGCGCAGCGGCCTGCGCGGCGGTGGCCGTGGTGGGCAGCCAGGTGCTGCTGGGCATGGGCCCGGCGGGCGCGGGCATCAGCACCATGAGCATGACGGCCGGCGGCGCGGCGTCCAGTACGGCGGCCGCCTATGACGCCGCAGCCCCCGAGGCCGCCGCATACAGCCTGGCCGAGAACGGCCTTTCGGCCCGCAGCGCGGCCGGCGCCGACAGCGCCGTGGCAGGGGAGAAGATCATCTACACCGCCCGCCTGACACTGGAGACCAAGGACTACGACGCCGCCCGCGCCGCCCTGGAGCAGGCCCTGGCCGCCGCCGGCGGCTGGATGGAGAACAGCAGCGAGTCGCCCTACGACAACCGCCGCAGCCTGTCGATGACCCTGCGCGTGCCGGCGGACAGCTACGAGGCCTTCCTCGCGGCGGCCGGCGAGACGGCCAGCGTCGTCAACCGCAGCGAGCAGGCCGACGACGTGACGGCCCAGTACACCGACGTCGCCGGGCGCATCGCCAACCTGGAGGGCCAGCGCGACCGCCTGCGCGAGCTGCAGGCCGGCGCGGACACCCTGGCCGACCTGCTGGATATCGAGGCCCAGCTGTCCGACGTGCAGTACCAGCTGGAAAGCTGGCAGGGCCAGCTCGACTGGTACGACGATCAGATCGCCAGCTGCACCGTCACCGTCGACCTGCGCGAGGTCGAGACCTACACCCCCACCGGCGAGACCTTCCTCGAGCGGCTGGGCGCGGCCTTCGCCGAGGGCTGGCAGAACTTCGTGCTGGGGCTGGCCGCCGTCGCGGTGGCCCTGGCCGGCCTGTGGCCGGTGGTGCTGCTCGTCGCGGCCGCCGCCGTGGCAGCGGCGCTCGTGCTGCGCCGCCGTCGCCGCCGCTGAGCGCGGCCCCGCAGCCCAAACAGCAGCTCCCACAGGGCGCGCCCGGGTACCTAGTGGTACATAGGCGCGTCCTTTTTGCGCTTTTGGCGATTCCTTACAAAAATTTCTCCAAAAACTATTGACATTGGCCCGGCCCTGTGGTATTATAATGGAGCACCAAGCGATACGGCCTCCGATGAGAGCCAGCGCGGTGCACAAACTCCATATCGCGGGGTGGAGCAGTCCGGTAGCTCGTCGGGCTCATAACCCGAAGGTCGTTGGTTCAAATCCAGCCCCCGCAACCATCTGGGGGTGGTCGCTTTAGGCGGCCACCCCATTTTTGTCAGTATTCATGTGGTTTGCGGGCTTATTAGAGCCCAAAATCCAAAGTGATTTCCCACATTAGGCATCCCCTTTGCCCAGGTTGGCGCAAAGGGGATGCCATTATTTTTGAATTCGCTTCTGCAAGTCTTCCACAGAAGGTAGCTGCCGCTCCAATTCTTCCGGTAAGGTGCTGGTTACCTTGTATTCACTGACGCCGATCGGCTTGCTCATAATACCAGTTCCGTTCTTCGGCGTCAGCGACCTTATCCAGCAAGACCACGTTATGCCCCCATGGAATTTGTGCAACAACCTGTTGCACAAATTCCGCATCCGGGTATGTTGCTGCAAATTTCGCCATGTATTTCAGATTTCTGACGGAATAGCCCGTAGACTGTGGGAATTCCAGCTTGATATCCTGCGCCAGATTTTCAATGAATTTATTACCCCAGCTTTTGTGTGCATTGATCACACATCCGATGCTGTGATACAGCATGATGAGTTCTGTATTGACATGAACAGCCGCCTTATACTGGGCTGCTTTGATCTCCTGCTTCACCTGTTCAATGGTAGCAAGGTATTCATTTGAATTCATTAACATGGTGACCTGCTCCTTTGCGGTTCAATGGCTCTTACCTTTTATAGTATATCACAGGAGGTGTATTTTTGAAAGAAATAAAGAATTAGGGGGTATCTGAGAAGTCACACATTGGGGCGGCGCGTGGGTTGTAAAATGCCCGCCGCTCTGCTATACTTGACATAGAACAGGCGAAAGGAGGCTGCGGCCATGGTGTATACAACACAGGAGCTCCGGCGGCGCATCGCCCCGGTGGCCCAAAAGTACGGCCTGCGGGCGGTGTACCTCTTTGGTTCTTACGCGCGGAACGAGGCGACGGAAGCCAGCGACGTCGACCTGATCGTCGACACGACCGGCACCGCGCTGCGCACGCTGCTGGCGCTGGGCGCGCTCTATTGCGACCTGGAGGAGGCCCTGGGCAAAAAAGTGGACCTGATCACGGTCAGCTCGCTGGAACAGCCGGCCCAGATGCCGCACGAGGAAAACTTCCGCAAAACGGTATGGAAAGAGAAGGTGGATCTGTATGTTGCCGCCTGATGCGCAGCGCCTGGAACACATTTTGGATTATTGCAACGAGATAGAAAAAACCATCGCGCGCTACGGCCGCGATTTTGCCGCCTTTGACAGCGACCGGGACTACCAGCGCTCGGTGTCTTTCAGCATCCTGCAGATCGGGGAGCTGAGCGGCGGGCTGTCCCAGGCGTTCCGGCAGGCGACGGCGGACCGCATCCAATGGGGCCCCATGAAGGGGATGCGCAACCTTGTCGCGCACAATTACGGCAGCATGAGCCGTGAGATCATCTGGGAGACGGCCGTCACCGATATCCCGGCGCTGAAACGCTTCTGTCAGGAGCAGCTGGCGCAGGCAGAATAAAACGAAAAATCCCCCGCTCCAGCGCCGGGCGGGGGATTTGCTGCGTTCAGGTTTAGAACAGGCCGGTGATGCGGCCGTCGTCGGTGACGTCGATGTTCACGGCGGCGGGGGCCTTGGGCAGGCCGGGCATGGTCATGATGCTGCCGCAGATGACCACCACGAAACCCGCGCCGGCGGCCAGGCGCACCTCGCGCACGTTCATGCGGAAGCCGCTGGGCGCAGCCTTGAGGGCTGCGTTGTCGCTGAAGCTGTACTGCGTCTTGGCGATGCACACGGGCAGCTTGCCGTAGCCCATCGCGGTCAGCTCGTCCAGGGTCTTGGCGGCGGCGGGGCTGTAGTCGACGCCGTCCGCGCGGTAGATCTTGCCGGCCACGGCCTCGATCTTCTCCCGCAGCGAGGCCTCCAGCGGGTAGGTGAACTGGATGGGCCGGTCCTCCAGGCTGGCCAGCACGGCCTCGGCCAGGGCTTTGCCGCCCTCGCCGCCCTTGGCGAAGACCTCGCTCAGCACGCAGGGCACGCCCATCTGGGCGCAGTAGTCGTTGACGAGGGCCTGCTCCTCGGCGGTGTCGGTGGGGAAGGCGTTGACCGCGACCACCACCGGCAGGCCGAAGCCGTCCTTCATGTTCTCGATGTGGCGGCCGAGGTTGGCAAGGCCCGCGCGGACGGCCTCGGGGTTGGGCTTGTTCAGGTCGGCCTTGGCCACGCCGCCGTGGCTCTTGAGGGCGCGGACGGTGGCCACCAGCACGCAGGCCGCGGGCGCGATGCCGGCCGCGCGGCACTTGATGTCCAGGAACTTCTCCGCGCCGAGGTCCGCGCCGAAGCCCGCCTCGGTGACGACGTAGTCGGCCAGCGCCAGGCTGAGGCGCGTGGCCATGACGCTGTTGCAGCCGTGGGCGATGTTGGCGAAGGGCCCGCCGTGGATGATGGCGGGGTTGTGCTCGAGGGTCTGCACCAGGTTGGGGTCGATGGCGTCCTTCAGCAGGGCGGCCATGGCGCCCGCCGCGCC
>CALXGZ010000008.1 GCA_944387975.1 uncultured Faecalibacterium sp. | reverse complement strand
ACAAGGGCCGCCGGCTGAAGATCTTCTACCTGACCCAGGCCTCCACCCGGCCGCCCACGTTCGTGGCCTTCGTCAACTCCAAGCCGCTGTTCCATTTCAGTTACCAGCGCTACCTCATCAACCAGATTCGCGAGAGCTTCAGCCTCGAGCACACCCCCATCCGCCTGGTGGTCCGCGAGCGCGGCACCGGCCAGGTGGGCGCAAAGGACGTGTAAGGCTTCCCCGCAGGCCCCGCCGCAGCTGCGGGCAGGCGGGGCAGGGCAAGAAAGATATAGAAGGAGGAAAAACCATGCTGATGGACATCCTGATCGTTCTGGCAGTGGCGCTGGAGGCGTACCTGCTGGGCAGCATCGACACGGGCATCCTGGTGTCGAAGTTCGTGTACCACGACGACGTCCGCCGCTACGGCAGCGGCGCGGCCGGCATGACCAACATGCTGCGCACCTTTGGCAAAAAGGCCGCCGCCATGACCGCCGCCGGCGACGTGCTGAAAGGCATCCTGGCCGTGTGCATCGGCCGCTGGCTGTTCACCTTCCTGTCGGGGGCGCTGTTCAGCCACTACCTCGGCGCGTACCTGGCGGGCATCCTGGCCGTGGTGGGCCACCTCAAGCCGCTGTACTTCGGCTTTAAGGGCGGCAAGGGCGTGCTGGTGGCCGGCGGGGCCATCCTGGCCGTGCAGCCAGTCCTGTTCCCGTGCCTGTTCGTCATCTTCCTGGCCTGCCTGATCCCCACGGGCATGGTGTCGCTGGGCAGCATCGTGATGGCCGTGTGCTACCCCTTCCTGACGCTGGGCTACGGCCTGCTGACCGGCCTGCCCGCGCAGGACCTGGCCGTCACCACCATCGGCGCGGCCATCATGGCGGCGATGGTCTTTTACATGCACCGCTCGAACCTGCAGCGCATCCGCGAAGGCAAGGAGTACCGCTTCGGCCGCAAGGGCAAGCAGGACAACCGGCAGGACAAAAAGTAAAGCATCTACATACGCGAAAAGGCGCCGCCGGCCCCCACAGGGCTGGCAGCGCCTTTCCTTTATGTTACAATCAGGAGAAGAGGTTGGCAGGTTGATGCCGGCGGCTCAGGCCAGGGCGTGCACCTGGCGGAACTGCCGGATGACCACGGCCGCCACGGCCACGGCCAGTACCGTCACCGAGATGTTGCTGACCATCATCACGACGCCCACGCTGGCCTCGCCCAGGTTCGTGAAGTTCTGCAAGAACCAGAACACCGGGATGCGGAAGACGAAGACCCGCGCCACGTTCAGCACCAGCGTCAGGCGCGTCTTGCCCAGGCCGTACAGCAGCGACAGCACCGCCGCGTTGATGCCCAGCGGCACCGCGCCCAGCGCCTCGTAGCGGTAGACCAGCACGATCATGGCGTGGAACTCCGCGCTGCCGGAGTCGAACAGGCTGGCCAGCAGGTCCATCTGCCACAGCTCCAGGCCGGAGATGACGGCGCTCATGCCCACGTTGACCGCCAGCACCGCCGCGAAGGCCTGTAAAACGCGCTGGTATTTGCCCGCGCCGTAGTTCTGGCTGATGATGGCGGAGGCGCCCTCCTCAAAGCCGTTCTGGGGGTTGGTGGTGATGCCGCCCATGTTGTTCGACACGCCCATCGCGCCCACCATCAGCGGGCCGTAGACGCCGCACATGGCGTTGACGATGGTCTTGCCGAAGGCGAAAAAGGCGCGCTCCGCAATGACGGGGATGGAGTTGTGCACCATCGGGGCCACCACCTCGCGCCGGGCCGTGACGGCCTGGGCCGAAAAGCTGAAGGCGCTTTTGCCGCAGACGCTGTTGCGCAGCGCGAAGGCGAACAGCAGCAGCTGCGAGGCCAGCGAGGCCGCCGCGATCATCACAAGGCCGCCCGCCAGCACGTAGACGAACAGCGCTGTCAGCGACAGCTTGGTGACGATGACCAGCAGGTTCAGCCGGAAGATGCGCCCCGCGTTGCCCCGCGCGCGCTCCACCGCGATGTATACGTTGTTGACGAAGGTGACCACCATGACGAACAGCTGCACGATGAAGTACTGGCTGCCCGTCTCGATCAGCAGCTCGGGCGTGCCGGCCAGCCGCAGGAAGGTGGAGGTGAAGGGCAAGATCAGCGCCAGCAGCGCCACGCCCACCCCCAGGCATAAAGCGTACAGGCTGCTGATGCGCCGGCGCACCATCGCCAGGTCGCCTTCGCCGTAGGCGCGGCTGATCTGGATGCCCGTGCCCACCGCCAGCCCGCCGCCCACGGCGGACAGGATGGCGTTCAGCTGCGCCAGGTACGCCACCGCCGAGACCGACTCCTCGCTGATATGGGCCGCCATCATCGTGTCCAGGATGGTGAAGGCCTGGCTCAGCAGCTGGTACAGCGCCAGGGGCGTGCCGATCTTGAGGATCACCTGCCACATCGGGCCGTTCAAACTCTCCTGGCGGAAGCGCTCGTCCTTCGCCGTCAATTCCGCTTTCAATTCCATTGCAGCCGCTCCTTTCCCTGGGGGGTTCCGTTTTGTCAGGGAGAGTATAGAGCATTTTTTCGGCGTATGCTACCGTTTTAGCGGCCTGTATCCTGTAAAGTACGGAAAAGCCAACACTAACCCTCGCGGCAGCGCTGCCGGTACACCCGGGGCGTGCAGCCGTACTGCTTTTTGAAGGCGTCCTTGAAGTAATTGCTGTTGGAAAAGCCGCAGCGCAGCGCCACCTCCGTGACGGACCCCTCCGTCGTGGCCAGCAGCCGCGCGGCGCTGCGCAGCCGGATGAAGGTCAGGTACTCGTGTACGCCGAAGCCCGCCGCCTCGCGGAATTTGCGGCTGAGGTAATTGGGGCTGAAGCCCGCCGCCGCCGCGATGTCCGCCGCCGTGATGGGCTCGGCGTAGTGCTCGGTGATGAAGCGGGCGGCCCGCACGATCTCGCGGTCGGTGGTGGGGATGCGCTGCGGCACGTCCAGCGGGGTGCACACCCGGCAGCAGTACAGCAATAGCTGCTGCAGCATGGCCTCCAGCAGGGGGGCGGTGTAGGCGTCGGGCTGGGTGTCCTCGGCGGCCATGCGCTCCAGCAGGGTCTCCATCCGGCGGCGGCTGGGCTCGGGCGTCTGCCAGATGCGCACCCGCCCGAGGAAGTCCGCCTGCCCGGGCAGGGCCTGCCGCGCCGCCGCGCCCACGTCCCCCGCCCGGAAAAAGACGGCCACCCGCGTGCACGGCCCGAAGCGGTAGCGCGTGAAGTGGAAGGTGTGGGGCGGCAGCAGCAGAAAGTCGCCCTCGTGCAGATCGTAGATCTCGTTTTCCACAAGGTAGCTGCTCACGCCCGCCTCGACGTAGAACAGCTCGTAATAGGGGTGCCAGTGGTGCCCCGGCATGTCGTCGCCGGCGCTGCGCTGCCGGCGCTCGGCATAGACGCGCTCGATGGACGGGCGCGGCCCGCAATGCTGCGGCATGGCCGGGGCCCTCAGCAGATGCGGGGCAGCTGCGCGCCGGTCAGCTTGCCGAGGATGCGGCTGCCGCCAAAGCTGTTGCGCAGCAGCACCTGGCCGGGGCGGGCGGCGCTCACACGGCCGATCAGGGCCGCGCCCTCGCCGCCGGGGGTGCGGCGCAGCGCAGCCAGCACGGCGGGGGCGGCCTCCGGCGCGCAGACGGCCAGCAGCCGCCCCTCGCAGGCGGAATACAGCGGGTCCAGGCCCAGCAGCGCGCAGGCCGCCGCCACGGGCGCGTCCACAGGGATGGCGTCCTCCTCCAGCTCGATGCACAGGGGCGTGCCCTCCACGAACTCGTTCAGGGTGGTGGCGACGCCGCCGCGGGTGGGGTCGCGCAGGATGCGCACCCCGCCGGCCGCCAGCGCCGCGGCGCTCAGCGCGTGCAGGGGGCGGCAGTCGCTGGCAAGCGCGCCCTCGCAGGGCAGGTCCCCGCGGGCCATCAGCACGGCCGCCCCGTGGCAGCCCACGCTGCCGCTGACCAGCACGCAGTCGCCCGCGCGCATGGCGGCGCGCCCAAGGCCCGGCGCGCGCAGCACCCCCACGCCGGCGGTATTGATGTAGATGCCGTCGCCGCGGCCGCGCTCCACGACTTTGGTGTCGCCGGTGACGATCTGCACCCCGGCCGCGCGGGCGGCCTGCGCCGCCGAGGCCACGACGGCCCGCAGGTCCGCAAGGGCGAAGCCCTCCTCCAGGATCAGCGAAAAGCTGAGATAGAGCGGCGCGCCGCCGGCCATGCACAGGTCGTTGACGGTGCCGCACACCGCCAGCTTGCCGATGTCCCCGCCGGGGAAGCGCCAGGGCGATACGACGAAGCTGTCGGTGGAAAACACCGGCGGCCCGTCCAGCGCGGGCAGCACCGCGCCGTCCCCCAGCTGGCTGAGGGCCGTATTGGCAAAGGCCGGCACCAGCACCTCGTCGATCAGCTGGGCGGTCTTGAGCCCGCCGCTGCCGTAATCCAATGTAATGATCTCCTGCATGTGTTACATCTCCTATCGCTCGCCGTATTTCCACGCCGCCGCGCAGGCCCCCTCGGAGGAGACCATGCAGGGCCCCACCGGGTCGGCGGGGGTGCACACGCGGCCGAACAGCGGGCAGCCCTGCGGGGCGCATACGCCGCGCAGCACCGCGCCGCAGCGGCAGCCGGGGGCCTCGGCCCCGGGCCCGGGGTCAAGGCCGAACTTTTTGGCCGCGTCCCAGGGGGCGTATTCCTCCTTCAGGGCAAGGCCGCTGGCGCCGATCTCGCCAAGGCCCCGCCATACGCTGGCCACGGGCGCAAAGACCCGGGCGACGGCGGCCTGGGCCGCGGGGTTGCCCCCGGGGCGCACCAGGCGGCTGTATTCGTTCACCAGCGCGGGGCGGCCTTCGGCGCGCATCTGCGCCAGCCGCCACACCGAATAGAGGATGTCCCCGGCCTCGAAGCCGCTGACCACGGCGGGCAGGCCGTACTCCTCAGGCAGGAAGGCGAAGGCCGACGAGCCGGTGATGGCCGCCACGTGCCCCGGGCACAAAAAGGCGTCCACCGCAAAGTCCGGCGCGGCGATCAGCGCGCGCAGGGCCGGCTCGGTGCGCTTGAGCAGGCACAGGACGGAGAAGTTCTGCACCCCGGCCTCGGCGGCGGCCAGCACGCAGGCGGCGGTGCCGGGGGCCGTGGTCTCAAAGCCCACCCCCAGGAAGACCACCTCGGCCGCGGGGGCGGCCCGGGCGGCCTCCAGTGCGTCCACGGGGGAGTAGACGGTCTGGACCCTGGCGCCCAGGGCCCGGCGGCGCAGCAGGGTATCCCCCCGCGCCGTGCCCGGCACCCGCAGCAGGTCGCCATAGCTGGCGACGA
>CALXGZ010000007.1 GCA_944387975.1 uncultured Faecalibacterium sp. | reverse complement strand
CCTCCTTGAGATTGGGCGGCCGGGTGGTCAGGTTGTGGCAGTCGCTGCCCAGCAGCGGGATGGGCGCTTCCCGCAGCAGGTTCAGCCCCACACGCCGGTCCATCCAGTGCAGCAGCGTCCCGGCGTTCACCTGCAAGCCCACCGGCAATTCCTCGAGCTGCCGCAGCTTTTGCCGGTTGCCCCTGCTGGCGCAAAAGCGCTCCGGGTGGACCAGCACCACGTTAAAGCCGCGGTCCAGCACAAGCGCCGAGACTTCTTCGAACTGCAGATCGGTCCAGTCCGAGAAGGGCATTTCCAGCATCAGGGTGCGGGTGCCCTGGATGCACAGCCGGCCGAGGTCCGGCTTTTCGCTGATGCCCGAAAAAAACGCGACTTCCGCCCCGGGCAAGATGCGGGGCAGCCCCTCGGGCAGGTTCACAAGCAGCCGGTCCAGCGCGTCCGCCCGCCGCGCGCAGAAGGTCTCGATGGAATTTTGCTGCCGGTAATAGTGGGAGGTGGCGCAGACCGTGCCGACGCCCTGTTCGGCCATTCGGCGCAGCATGGCCACCGACATCTCCACCGACTCGCTGCCGTCGTCCATCCCGGGCAGGATGTGCGTATGTATATCCAACATATCGGTAAACCTCCCTTCCGCCGCGGTATCCTCCATCTTTGAAATGGCGGATACGCCGCATGATTTATCTATGATACGTGTTATTTTTTTAGCCCGCCCCTTCATTGACCACTTGCGGCCCGGGGCGGAAGATGCGTTCCAGCTCGCGGCGTTTGCGCTCGAGGCTGGTGTGGACGTATTTCTGTAACGTGACACTGGCGTCGGCGTGGCCCATCAGCTCGCTGAGGGTCTTGATATCGCAGCCGCGCTGCACACAGAGCGTTGCGAAGGTATGCCGCAGCATATGCGGATGGACGCGCCGCACCATCGCCTTTTTCAGGTAGAGCTGGATGCTTTTGCGGTAGCAGCGCGGCTCCACCGGCCTTGCTTCCTCGCCAGAGAGGAACCAGACCGCGCCGTTCAGACTGCCGCGCACCGCGCGCAGCGCGGCGGCCAGCCGCTTCGGGATGGGCATCTCCCGCCAGGAGGACGGCGTCTTGGGCGTCTGGATGACGACCTGCGTTTTCCCGCCGCCGCAGGGGATGCGCTGCACCGTGCGGCGCACGGTCAACACACGGGCTTTCAAATCGATGTCGCGCCATTGCAGGCCACATACCTCGCCGATGCGCAGCCCCAGCTGCATGCAGAGCAGCAGGCCCAGCTTGCGCGCCGTGGGCGCCTGCAAGGCAAAGGCTTCCAGCAGCTGCTGTTCCCTGCGGTCAAGCGGTTTTGCGGCCGCAGCCTGTTTGGGCGGCAGCCGAAGGATGATCTCGACCGGGCGCATCAGGCGCAGGTGCGCGCCATATTTGCAGATGCGCCGCGTCAGGGTCAGGCACTCCCGCGAAAGGACTGCGCCCAGCTGCTTGTGGCTGCCGTCCACCGGCCGGATCACCTGCAAAAGCCCCTGTTCCAGCAACTCTTCGTTGAGCTCCTTCACCCTGTAACGGCCCAGGACCGGCAGCAGATAGCGGTCCAGCGTATAGCGGTAATGCGCCGCCGTCGAAAGCTTGACGCTTTCGCCCAGGGAAGCAAACCAGCGCTCCGCCAGCATCCGAAAGCTCGGGTCCCTGCCGTTGATCTGGTAATAGCAGCTCTCGGCCTTCTTTTGCAGCAATGTCTGCTTGACGGCCGTATAGCTGCCGCCGTAGACGTAGCCCCACAGGGTCTTGCCGTCCGGCTGCTTGCCCTTGATATAGCGGCCCTCCCAGCGGCCGTCTTTGCGTTTGCGGATGTTTTCACCGTGTCTTGCCATGTTGTACTCTCCTTGTCTGGTGGGTGATGTGGTCGCGTCCCTCTCTATTGTAGACCATTTATCCTGACCACTTACCTGCCTGACAGGGAAAAACAAAAACTTACAGCAGCGGTTTACGCCGCTGCACGGCGGCCGCGGCCCGCTTTTTGCACGCCCGCACGGCGCACAGCCCTTGCCAAACGGCGCGCTTTGTGCTATCTTAGGGACGAAAAAACTTGTATCGCGGCGTTCACGCCAAAGCCTTCCATTTCAAAGATGGAAGGCTTTTTTCTTTGCCCAAGATCCCCTCTCTTCCATTTCAAAGATGGAGGCCCCTCTGGAGCGGCCTGCGCTTCACGCGCCGCCTCACCCAAGGGAAACCGCTTCACGGTTTATTCAAATGATATCACGCATGGCTCCGGCTTGTCAACCGGCGAAAATGAATTTTAGCGGCATCCCGTGCAAAATATTCTATTTGCACAGAAGTCACACTTTGTCGGGCGGAAAGATTCGGCACTTTGAAAGGCTTGCCCGCCCGGCGCCTGACAAAATTTGACGCCTTCTGACAAATATTGCCGCCCCGCTGCGGACGGCCGCGGCGCTTTGCGCCGGGCACACCTTATTATAGCAGAACTACACAGGATTTTCACGTGATATGTCACAAGATGTAGCCTGAACGTCATAAAATGCATAGGCGGCCCGGCCGGGTCTTCGCCCTCCCCTGCCCCGTCGGGAAGCCGACGCCGGCCGGGCGCAAAAAAAGCCGCGAATGCACGCCTTTGCGCACATTCGCGGCCCTTATGCCGCCGACGGGGGTCGAACCCGTACTCTGTCTCCAGAAAGGGATTTTAAGTCCCTCGTGTCTGCCAATTTCACCACAGCGGCCCGGACAGCCGCCGCGCAGCGGGGCGCGGCGGCCGCGGACAAATACTATAATACAATAGCGCCGGCCTTTTGTCAACCGCTCACATGCGGCCGCCATGGTATTCGGCGTACATCTTTTCGCGGCACTCGGCCACGGCGGGGGTCATGTTGACGTAATGCTTGTGGGGGCACTCCACGCGCAGCTCGCTCTCCCACACTTCGCTCGTCAGCTGGCGGGCGACGTAGGCCCGGCGCTCGCTGATGGAGGGCAGGTCGATGACCAGCCGCCCGTCCAGGATGTAGGGCACCAGCAGGGGCTTGACCGCCGTGGGCGTGAAGGTGATGACCCGCTCGACCGCGTCGGGGTCCAGGTTGACCATCGTGATGGGCTTGCCGGCCTCGATCGCCTCGCCATCCATCGCGATCAGGTCGCACTGGGCCTGGCCGTTGGCGTCGTACAGGCGCCAGGGCATCTTTTTGCCCGGGATGATGGCCTTGCTGACGCTGTCCGAGATCTTCATCTTGGGCTGGTAGCTGCCGTCGGCCTGCTTGACCGCCACCAGCTTGTACACGCCGCCGAACACCGGGTCGGAAGCCGAGGTGATGAGGTT
>CALXGZ010000006.1 GCA_944387975.1 uncultured Faecalibacterium sp. | reverse complement strand
AATTTGTCCCCGCTGTCCTTCTTTTCCTCCACCACGATGCGCTCGTGGTTGAAGTCGAAGTGGACGGGCATGCACAGGTCGGTGTTGCGGGTCATGCGCAGCAGCTCGTCCACCCGCTTTTTCTCGTCGGGCATGTAGAACAGGTAGCTGACGCCCTCCTTTTTGGCGCGGCCGGTGCGGCCGATGCGGTGGGTGTAGTGCTCGTTGTCCGAGGGGACGTCGTAGTTGATGACGGCGTCCACGTCCGACACGTCGATGCCGCGGGCGGCCACGTCGGTGGCCACCAGGATAGACACCTTCCCGTCGCGGAAGCTCTGCATGATGCGGTTGCGGTCCTTCTGGGACAGGTCGCCGTGCAGGCAGTCCACCGAGAAGCCCAGCCGCGCCAGCTGGTTGGCCAGGGTGGCGGTGGCGAACTTGGTGTCGCAGAACACCATCACCCGCTTGTAGCCCTCGCCGATGATCAACTGGGCCAGGTCGGACAGCTTGTTGCGGCCCGACGTCTCCAGTTTGTACTGGGTGATCTTGGGCTGGCTCTCCTCCCTGGGCTGGACGGTCACCTCCTCGGCGTCCCGCTGGTACAGCCAGCCGATGTCCATCACCTCGCGGCTGATGGTGGCCGAGAACATGGACAGGGCCTTGCGGTTCTTCATCAGGTCGATGATGTGCCGCACGTCCTTGTAAAAGCCCATGTTCAGCATCTCGTCCGCCTCGTCCAGGACGATCTGGGCCACATGGCTCACGTCGATGCTGCGGCGCTTGTAGTGGTCCATCAGGCGGCCGGGGGTGGCCACCACGATCTGGCAGCCCTCGGCCAGCCGCTTGGCCTGCTTTTCCATATTCGCGCCGCCATAGACGCAGGCCACCTTGACCGCGGGCATGAAGTGGGTCAGGTCCTCCATGTCGCCGGCGATCTGCTGGGCCAGCTCCCGGGTGGGCGCCAGGATCACCGCCTGGGGCCAGGCTTTGGCGGGGTCGATGTGCTCGGCCACCGGGATGCCGAAGGCGCAGGTCTTGCCGGTGCCGGTGGGCGCCTTGGCGATGACGTCCTTGCCGGCCATCATCAGGGGGATCACCTTTTCCTGGATCTCGGTCATTTCATCGAAGCCCATCCGCTCCACGGCCTGATGGATGGCCTCGCTGCACTGTAATTCACTGTAACGCATGGTTTTTTCTCCGTTCTGAGCGCCCTGGGCGCATCTGTTCCATTTTCCTATAAGTATAACACGCCGCGGGCGAAAAGTCAGCCTGCAAAAACAAAAAAGACCGGGCTTGCCGCCCGGCCTTGGGTATGGATCGTGTTACGCCGTCTCTTCCAGAGCCTTGTTCTCAGCCGCCGCGGCAGCGCGGGCAGCCTCCAGCTTCTGTTTGAAGCGGCCGCTGGCCTTGAAGCCGGGGATGGAGGTGGACTCCAGCCGGCTGGACACCTTGGTCTTGGGGTTGGTATAGGCCTTGGGCTTGCGGGGCCGCATCTCGAACCGGCCGAACCCGGCGATGGTCACCTTCTCGTCCGCGCGCAGGCACTCCGCGATCTGGTCGAACATGGCGTCCATCGTCGTCTCGACCTGGCTCTCGGGGAAGCCGGTCTTGCGTGCGACAGTCTCGATCATCTGGGAACGGGTCATACTATCTCTATCCTCCTGGAACTGCTTTGTATATCCAGGGCCTCCCCCCGGCACAGCCGGCAGGATACCCACAAAAATAACGTTCTTTTGCTAAATTTTCGCCGTACAGTATAATAACAGAGGGCTTGTGCTTAGGCGATATCGTACACACGAAACCGCCGTTTGTACACACGAAGGCAGCCTTCGGCCCTTATTTTTCCTGATACAGCGTCGCAATGTCCACCAGCGGCACGTTCTTCAGGCTGTGCTCGCTGCGCAGACAGTCCACCAGGGCGTTGGCGGTGTCCACCGCGGTGATGCAGGGGATGCTCAGCTCGACGGCCTTGCGGCGCAGCCGGACCGAGTCCCGCCGGGGGTCGCGGCCCTTGGCGCTGGTCGAAAAGACATAGTCCACCAGGCCGCTCTGCAAGAGGTCCACGATGTTGGGCGACTCGCCCGACATGTTGCGCACCTCGTTGCAGGGCACCATGTGCTTGTTCAGCCAGGCGCAGGTGCCGGAGGTGCCGTACAGCTTGTAGCCCATGCTCTTGAGCTTCCAGGCGATGTCCACGAATTCGGGCTTGTCGCTGTCCTTGACGGTGAAGATGCAGCAGCTGGCCGGGCCGGGCGTCTTGAAGGTGTAGCCCGCGCCGATCAGCCCCTTGAGCAGGGCGTCGTGGTAGTTGGGGGCGATGCCCAGCACCTCGCCGGTAGACTTCATCTCGGGGCCGAACTGGGTGTCCACGCCGTGCAGCTTCTCAAAGCTGAACACCGGCACCTTGACCGCCACATAGGGGGCGTTGGGGTGCAGGCCGGTACCGTAGCCCATGTCGGCCAGCTTCTCGCCCAGGCAGCAGCGCACCGCCAGGTCCACCATCGGCACGCCCGTCACCTTGGAGATGTAGGGCACCGTCCGGGAGGACCGGGGGTTCACCTCGATGACGTACACCTTCTCGTCGGCCACCGCGTACTGGACGTTGACCAGGCCCACCACCTTCAGCTCCCGCGCGAAGCGGCCGGTGTAGTCCACCATGGTGTCGATCACCTTCTGGGACAGATGCTGCGCCGGGTAGACGCAGATCGAGTCGCCCGAGTGGACGCCGGTGCGCTCCACCTGCTCCATGATGCCGGGGATCAGGTAGTCGGTGCCGTCACAGATGGCGTCCACCTCGCACTCGGTGCCCTGGATGTACTTGTCCAGCAGGACCGGGTGGTCCATGTCCACGTGCTCGGTGATGACGCCCATATACTCGATGACGTCGGCCCGGGTGTAGGCCACGATCATGTTCTGGCCGCCCAGGACGTAGGACGGGCGCATCAGCACCGGCAGGCCGATCTCCTCGGCGGCGGCCAGGGCCTCGTCCAGGGTATAGACGGTGCGGCCGGGGGCGCGGGGGATGCCGCAGCGCTCCAGCAGCTCGTCAAAGCGCTCCCGGTCCTCGGCCTCGTCGATGGCGTCGGCGGGGGTGCCGAGGATGGGCAGGCCGATCTCGTCCATGTGCTTGGCCAGCTTGATGGCGGTCTGCCCGCCGAACTGGACCACGCAGCCGTCCGGCTTTTCGGTGGCGATGATGTTGTCCACGCTCTCGGGGGTCAGCGGGTCGAAATAGAGGCGGTCGCCGGTGTCGAAGTCGGTCGAGACGGTCTCGGGGTTGTTGTTGACCAGGATGGCCTCACAGCCGTGCTTTTTCAGCGTCCAGACACAGTGGACCGAGCAGTAGTCGAACTCGATGCCCTGCCCGATGCGGATCGGCCCCGAGCCAAAGACCAGGACGCGCTTCTTGCGGGGCTGGCCGGCCTCCTTTTCGGCGATGAAGGCGGCGGCCTCGTTGTCCCCGTCGTAGGTCGAATAGAAGTAGGGGGTGTTGGCCGAGAACTCGGCCGCGCAGGTATCGACCATCTTGAAGCCGGCGCGGTAGTCCTCGAGGGGGAGCTTGTCCACCTCGGCCAGACGGCGGATGGTCTTGTCCTGGAAGCCGTACTTCTTGGCCTCCTTGTACTGGGCGAGGCTCAGGTCCCCGTGGCAGCGGGCCAGACCGTTCTCCAGGTCGGCCAGATGCTGCATCTTGTCCAGGAACCACCAGTCGATCTTGGTGATGCGGTAGATCGTCTCGTGGTCGATGCCCCGCTTGAGGGCCTCGTAGACGCAGAACACCCGCTCCGAATCCTGCACATGGAGGTGGGCGATGACCTCGCGGTCGTCCATCTCCTCAAAGGGCTTGTGGGTCAGGGTGTCCATCCCCAGCTCGATGGAGGAGACGGCCTTCATCATGGCGGCCTCGAAGCTGTTGCCGATGCTCATCACCTCGCCGGTGGCCATCATCTGGGTGCCCAGGGACTTGTCCGCATAGACGAACTTGTC
>CALXGZ010000005.1 GCA_944387975.1 uncultured Faecalibacterium sp. | reverse complement strand
GCTCCGATATGCCATGATATGCGGGGTATCTTCCGAAACGCAAAATGCCGGAAATGCTTGATATTCCAAGCAATTCCGACATTTGCGAAGTGGTGCCAAGATAATCAGAAAATCGGTAAAACTTTTTGAAAAAAAGTAGGCAAAAGACTTTTCAAACACATCACTCTATACGGGCCTATGCCTCCGTCGTCATCGGGAAAAGCAAAGCTGTCCCATTCGTTTTCTGACGCAAAAACAGCCTCATCCGTCTGGGTGAGGCTGCTTTGTTTCTTATTACAAATAGAGCTTTCCGCCTGCCGGTCTGCACGGCTTGCCAGAGGGCCGCGCCGTTTGCAATCGCCAGTAAAAAGTCTTTTGGTTCCTTTTCTTCAGAAAAGGGACTTACTCCGCAAACATCTTCGTCGACAAATACCGGTCGCCGGTGTCGGGCAGGAGGGTGACGATGGTCTTGCCCTTGTTCTCGGGCCGGCGGGCCAGCAGGATGGCGGCGTGCAGCGCCGCGCCCGACGATATGCCCGCCAGTACGCCCTCTTCGCGGCCCAGCCGGCGGCCGGCGGCGTAGGCTTCCTCGTCCGTTACCGGCATCACCTCGTCGTACACGGCGGTGTCCAGCACGCCCGGCACAAAGCCCGCGCCCAGGCCCTGCAGGTCGTGGCGGCCCGGCGCGCCGCCGCTCAGCACCGCCGAGGTGGCCGGCTCCACGCCCACCACACGGACGGCGGGGTTTTTGCTTTTCAGGTAGCGGCCCACGCCCGTGATGGTGCCGCCGGTGCCGATGCCCGCCACAAAGATGTCCACCTGGCCGTCGGTATCCTCCCAGATCTCGGGGCCGGTGGTGGCCTCGTGGGCGGCGGGGTTCGCAGGGTTGTCGAACTGCCCGGGCACAAAGGCCCCCGGTATCTCCGCGGCCAGCTCGTTGGCGCGGGCGATGGCCCCGCTCATGCCCTTGCTGCCCTCGGTCAGAACCAGCTCCGCGCCGTAGGCCTTCATCAGCAGGCGGCGCTCCAGGCTCATGGTCTCGGGCATCACGATGATCACCCGGTAGCCCCGGGCCGCGCCCACGCTGGCCAGCCCGATGCCCGTGTTGCCCGAGGTCGGCTCGATGATCACCGCGCCCGGCTGCAGCAGGCCCCGGGCCTCGGCGTCGTCCAGCATCGCGCGGGCCACGCGGTCCTTGACCGAGCCGCCGGGGTTCAGCGATTCGACCTTTGCCAAAATGCGGGCCTCCAGCTGGTCCCTGCGCTCGATGCGGCACAGCTCCAGCAAGGGCGTGCGGCCGATCAGCTCTTCGGCCGAGGTGTAGATCTTGCTCATGCGTCGTCCTCCTATTCCCTATCGATCCGCTTCGTTTACCGGCATTATAACCTCGCCGCCGCCTTTTGTCAACAATTTTTCATGTTACAGTTGAAAAGCAATTTACCCTATTGTATAATAGGTTAAAAGCACCGTCAAAAGGAGCAATGACCATGATCGTTTCGACAAAAGGCCGGTACGCGCTGCGCGTCATGATCGACCTGGCCGAAAACCAGTCCGAAAAGTACATCCCCCTCAAGGCCATCGCGGCCCGGCAGGGCATCTCGGAAAAATACCTCGAGAACATCCTCAAGGCCCTGGTCCAGCACGGGCTGCTGCAGGGGCTGCGCGGCAAGGGCGGCGGCTACCGCCTCACCCGCCCGGCCAGCCAGTACCGCGTCTCGGATATCCTGCTGCTGACGGAGGGCAGCCTTGCGCCGGTGGCCTGCCTGGAGCCCGGGGCCGCCGGCTGCGCCCGCCTGGCCGAGTGCCGCACCTACGAGCTGTGGCGCGGCCTGGACGAGGTCATCCGCGATTATCTGGACAAGATCACCCTGGCCGACCTGGCCCGCCCCCAAAACGGCGACCACTACATGATATAGCCAGGGGGGACCAATTTCTGTGCGCATACGCGCGGCAGAAATTCTTCCCCCCTGGTATCCCCCTTTTGGACAAAATTTGCCCCAGAACCGCGCACTCGCCGCAAAGCGGCTCGCACACTCTCTGAGGCAAATTTCCCTGCTTGTGTCCCGACCGTCTGCACATGTCAGCCGGCCGGGACGTTTTTTCAGCTTATTTCTGCGCGGCTGCGGCGGCGCGGGCGTCGGCCTCGCGCTGGGCCGCCTCGGCCTCAGCCTTGCCGCCCCGGGCCAGCTTTGCCACCGCGCCCGACAGGGCCAGCACGCCCAGCAGGTTCGGGATGACCATCAGGCCGTTGAACATATCGGACATGTTCCACACCAGGTCCACCTTCTGCACCGAGCCCACCACGATGCACAGCACCGCGATGACCGCGTAGGGCCGCACCGCCTTGGGCCCCAGCAGGGCCTTGACGTTGGTCTCGCCGAAGAAGTACCAGCCGATGATCGTGGAGAAGGCGAAGAACAGCATGCACACCGCGACGAAGGCGTTGCCAAAGCTGCCGAAGGCCTGGTTGAAGGCCGCCTGCGCCAGCGCGGTGCCGGTCAGGCCGCCCTCCTGCAGGGGCTGCAGCAGCCCCGAGCTGAGGATGACCAGCGCGGTCATCGTCAGCACGATGAAGGTATCGATGAAAACGCCGATCATGGCCGCCAGGCCCTGGTCCTGGGGCTTGTCCACGCGGGCCAGCGCGTGGGCGTGCGGGGTCGAGCCCATGCCCGCCTCGTTGGAGAACAGGCCGCGGGCCACGCCGTAGCGCATGGCCTCCTTGACGCCGAGGCCGGCGATGCCGCCGAACATGGCCTGCGGGTCAAAGGCGCAGACGAAGATGGACCGGATGGCCCCGGGCAGCGCCGCCCGGTTGATGAACAGCACCACAAGCCCGCCCACGATGTACAGGCCCGCCATGATGGGCACCATCTTTTCGGTGACGGAGGCCAGCCGCTTGACGCCGCCGATGAAGATGAAGGCCGCCACCGCCGCCGCCAGCACGCCCATCACGATGCGCGGCACCCCGAAGGCGTTGTAGAAGGCCTCGCCGATGGAGTTCGACTGCACCATGTTGCCCATAAAGCCCAGCGCCAGGATGATCGCCACCGAGAAGAAGATGGCCAGCCCCCGGCCCAGCGCGCCCTTGAAGGCGGCGCGGATGTAGTAGATGGGGCCGCCGGTGGTCTGGCCGTCGGCGCCTTTGGTCTTATACAGCTGCGCCAGCACCGCCTCGCCGTAGATCGTCGCCATGCCGAAGAAGGCCGAGAACCACATCCAGAAGATCGCCCCCGGCCCGCCCGAGTACAGCGCCGTGGCGCAGCCGGTGATGTTGCCGGTACCCACCTGCGCTGCAATGGCGGTGGTCAGCGCCTGGAACGAGCTCATGCCGTGCTTGCCGGCCTTCGCGCCGTTCAGCGAAAAGCCGCCGAAGACCTGCCGCAGCCCCGCGGCAAAGCCCCGCACCTGGATGAAGCGGGTGCGGATGGTAAAGTAGATGCCCGTGCCCAGCAGCAAAAACAACAGCAGCAGCTGTTTGTTCCACAGCACGTCGTTCACCGCGTTGACGATAGCGCTCAGCGTTTGTTCCATGATCGTTCCCTCTCTTTTCCCAAAAGTAGACCGGGCTGCGGGGCGCGCGGGCGCAAAAAAAGAGCCGGGCGCGCGGCGGCGCTGTCCAGCTCATGCACAAAACAAAAAAGACCGGCGAGGCCCACAGGGGCCCGCCCTCTTCACTCTGTCCTTTTACCTGAGAGATTCGGCGTCGCCGCCTTGCACCTTCGGTCCTCGCAATGAGCTTCTCCAGAGCCACATCCATCTTTAGTCCCGGCCCGGATGGGGCCGCCTGAGAGTTTTGCTCCTTCGGCAGGCGATAGACGCCGTTTTCCTAAAGACTTCCCTTGCCGTATTCGGTTTTTCCGTCCGTTATGGTACCACAACGGCGCACATCTGTCAACCGCAGGCGGGCAGTTTCGGCAATGGATACAAAAAAAGCCCGGCCCGGGCCATTCCTGCGCACGGGCCGGACACAAAAAACGGACAGCGCCGTGAAAAAGGAGAAGAGCCGGCGCTGTCCTGTATGAAAACTCCACCAGAGCGGAGAGAGTAAGTAGTCTGTCCGCCGCCCGGCGATTGCCTGGCATGGGCGGGGGAACAGTAGGATGTCGGAGCCCGCCGGCGGCCTGTTCGGGCCGCGCGGCGGCGAGGGTTTGGGGGCCCTTTTCAAAAGGGAGTAGTTCCATTTTGTGAGGAGGTTTTCTCTCCTCCCCGACTGCACCCTTAGTATACAGCCAATTTGTGGCAGCTTTTTGTGGACTTTTTGAACAGATTGAAAACTTCTGTCCTCCCGTCCCCGGCTCACTGGACGCCGTAAAATTCCTTGGCGATATCCGCCGAGCGCTTGGCGTCCTTGGCGTACCAGTCGGCGCCGATCTGCATGGCGTAGCTCTCGGTCAGCACCGCGCCCCCCACCATCACCTTGCAGTCAAGTTTGGCTTTGTGCAGCGCCTCGATGGTCTCGGCCATGCTCTTGAGGGTGGTGGTCATCAAAGCGGACAGGCCCACGAGGCGCGCGCCGCTCTCGCGCACCGCCTCCACCACGGTTTCGGGCGGAACGTCCCGGCCCAGGTCCAGCACCTCGAAACCGTAATTTTCCAAAATGACCCGCACGATGTTCTTACCGATGTCGTGAACGTCCCCCTTGACGGTGGCAAGGACGATCCTGCCCTTGCTTGAGCCGGGGGCGCCGTTTTTCGCCACCGCGGCCTTGATCTCCTCAAAGGCGGCCTGGGCGGCGCTGGCCGACTGCAGCAGCTGGGGCAGGAACAAGGTGCCCTTTTCGTACCCCGCGCCCACCGCGTCGAGGGCCGGGATCAGGGCGTGGTCCACAAGGTCCAGCGGGTCCCGGCCGGCCAGCAGGGCGCGGGTGTGGGCCGCGGCCTCTCCCTTCAGCCCCTGCTCCACCGCCTTCATCAGGGGGGCGTAGGGCCCGCCGGGGGC
>CALXGZ010000004.1 GCA_944387975.1 uncultured Faecalibacterium sp. | reverse complement strand
TGACCTTGCGGCCGTCGGCGGGGTTGCCGCAGCCGGTCTCGAGGTCGGCGGTGCAGTGGATGGCGGCGATGGAGCCGTCGGCGTTTTTATCCACGCCGGTGCAGCGCACGATATACGCGCCCATCAGTCGCACCTCGCCGCCGACGGTCAGGCGCTTGAACTTCGGGGGCGGCACCTCGGCGAAGTCGTCGGCCTCGATCCACAGCTCGCGGCTGAACACGCAATTGCGGGTCGAGCAGTCGCAGGCCTCGCGGTTGGGGTTGTTGGCCAGGCAGAAGTCCTCGCACTTGTCCGCGGGGTAGTTGTCCACGATCAGCTTGACCGGGCGCAGCACGGCCACGCGGCGCTGGGCGGTCAGGTCCAGCTCGCTGCGCACGCAGGCCTCCAGCTGGCGCATGTCGATCAGGTTGTCGGCCTTGGAGATGCCCGCCTCCCGCACGAAGGTGAAGATGGAGGTGGGGGTGTAGCCCCGGCGGCGCAGGCCGCAGAGGGTGGGCATGCGGGGGTCGTCCCAGCCGTCCACCATGCCGGTCTCCACCAGCTCGCGCAGGTAGCGCTTGCTCATCACGGTGTTGGTCATGTTCAGGCGGGCGAACTCGCGCTGCTTGGGAAACTCGCCGCCGAAGATGTTCTCGATGACCCACTCGTACAGGGGGCGGTGGTTCTCAAACTCCAGGCTGCACATGCTGTGGGTGATGCCCTCGATGGCGTCCTGGATGGGGTGGGCGAAGTCGTACATGGGGTAGATGCACCACTTGTCGCCCTGGCGGTGGTGGTGCTCATATTTGATGCGGTAGATGGCGGGGTCGCGCATGTTCATGTTGGGGCTGGCCAGGTCGATCTTGGCGCGCAGGGTCTTTTCCCCCTCCTTGAACTCGCCCGCGCGCATGCGGCGGAACAGGTCCAGGTTCTCCTCCGGGCTGCGGTCGCGCCAGGGGGAGGGGCGGCTGGGCTTGCCGGCGTCGCTGCCGCGGTACTCGCGCATTTCGTCGCGGGTCAAATCGTCCACATAGGCCTTGCCCTCGCGGATCAGCTTCTCGGCGTATTCATAGCACTGCTCAAAGTAATCGCTGCCGTAAAAGACGCCGCCGTCCGGGTCGGCGCCCAGCCAGTGCAGGTCCTCGAGGATGCTGTTGACATACTCGACATCCTCGCGGGCGGGGTTGGTGTCGTCCAGGCGCAGGTTGAACTTGCCGCCGTAGGCCCTGGCGATGGACCAGTTGATGTAAATGGCCTTGGCGCTGCCGATGTGCAGGTAGCCGTTGGGCTCCGGCGGGAAGCGGGTATGGATCTCGCTGACCTTGCCCGCGGCCAGGTCGGCGTCGATAATCTCGGTCAAAAAGTTTTTGTCAGCCATAGTGTGCATTCTCCCTCATACAACAAAACGGTACAGCCTTCTATAATGTCATATCATACAACATTTTTCGCTTTCCTGCAAGGCGGCGCGGGCCACTTTTCTCATTTTATCCACCATGCCCGTTTTTTCTGCCGGCCATTCGTGCAAAATGCTTGACAGAAGGCGAGAAGTAGCGTATATTCTCTCTGGTATCAATTTTTCGCGCCCCGCCGGGGCCGGAGCATGAGGATAGGAACTATGATCGACTTAGTCAAAGACGCCTTCAAGAAGGAAAAACTGATTGCGAACTTCCACTTTTTCGTCCTGCTGAACCTGGGCCTGGTGCTGACGGCGCTGGGCATCGTCTGGTTCAAGACGCCCAACCACTTCGCCTTTGGCGGCACCTCGGGCCTGTCGGTGCTGCTGGCGGCCATGTTCCCGCAGTTCAACGTGGGCTTTTTCATGTGGGTGCTCAACCTGGTGCTGGTGGTGCTGGGCTTTTTGTTTTTGGGCATCAGCTGCATGGGGTGGACGGTGTTCTCGTCCATCGCGCTGTCGTTCTACGTATCGCTGTGCGAGGCCATCTGGCCCATGCCCGCCCCCTTCACCGACGACACCCTGCTGGAGCTGATCTTCGCGGTGCTGCTGCCGGCGCTGGGCAGCGCCATCGTCTTCAACATCGGCGCGTCCACCGGCGGCACCGATATTGTTGCCATGATCCTGACAAAGCATTCCTCGCTGAACATCGGCTCGGCGCTGATGGCCAGCGATATCCTGATCGTCTGCGGCGCGGCGGCCATCTTCGGCGTGGCCAGCGGCCTGTACAGCTTCCTCGGCCTGATCGGCAAATCCTTCGTGGTGGACGGCGTCATCGAGAGCATCAACCAGCGCAAGGTGTGCACGGTGGTCACCGCCAACCCCGAGGACGTCACCGACTTCATCCTGGACACGCTGCACCGCTCCGCCACCATCGAGGAGGCGCAGGGCGCCTACACCGGCAAGGAGCTGACCGTCGTCATGACGGTGCTGACCCGCCGCGAGGCCACGCAGCTGCGCAACTTCCTGCGGCTGAACGACAACCACGCCTTTATCACCATCGTCAACTCCAGCGAGATCATCGGCAAGGGCTTCCGCGCTGCGTGATAAGTCATACTTATTGGATACATCTAGGCAAAGCGCGCCGGATGTGCTAAAATAAAATGGTACGCCATGCCGCGGCCGCGGGCCGCGTTTGTAAAAGAGTAAGGAGTGTTTCAGATGACTGCATATAAGCCGTTCAAAGAGGGCAAGGTGCGCGAGATCTACGACGTGGGCGACGCCCTGGTCATGGTCGCCACCGACCGCATCTCGGCCTTTGACGTGATCCTGAAGAACAAGATCACCAAAAAGGGCGCCGTCCTGACGCAGATGAGCAAGTTCTGGTTCGACTACACGAAGGACCTGCTGCCCAACCACATGATCTCGGTGGACACCGCCGACATGCCGGAATTCTTCCGCCAGCCGCAGTTCGAGGGCAACAGCATGCTGTGCCGCAAGCTGACCATGCTGCCCATCGAGTGCATCGTGCGCGGCTACATCACCGGCAGCGGCTGGGCCAGCTACCAGAAGAGCGGCACGGTCTGCGGCATCACGCTGCCCGCCGGCCTGCGCGAGTCCGATAAGCTGCCCGAGCCCATCTACACCCCCAGCACCAAGGCCGAGCTGGGCGACCACGACGAGAACATCTCCTACGAGCAGAGCATCAGCGTGCTGGAAAAGCACTTCCCCGGCAAAGGCGAGGAATACGCCCGCAAGCTGCGCGACTACACCATCGCCCTGTACAAGAAGTGCGCCGACTACGCGCTGAGCCGCGGCATCATCATCGCGGACACCAAGTTCGAGTTCGGCCTGGACGAGGCCGGCAACGTGGTGCTGGGCGACGAGATGCTGACGCCCGACTCCTCCCGCTTCTGGCCGCTGGAAGGCTACGAGCCGGGCCACGGCCAGCCCTCCTTCGACAAGCAGTTCGTCCGCGACTGGCTGAAGGCCAACCCCGACAGCGACTACCTGCTGCCCCAGGACGTCATCGACAAGACCATCGCCAAATACCTCGAGGCCTACGAGCTGCTGACCGGCAAGCAGCTGTAAAGCCCATACAAACACAAAAGCCCCCGGAAGGCGCTGCGCCTTCCGGGGGCTTCGTTTGTACTTTGGTCTTACCTGGGGCAGATCATTCAATGTCGATCAGGTTGGGGTTCGCGGCGGGCAGCTCCTTCTTGGCCTCGGTGCGGGGCAGGGTGATTTTCAGCACGCCGTCCTCGAACTTGGCGTGGATGTCCTCCTTCTTGAGCTGGTCGCCGACGTAGAAGCTGCGCGCGCAGCTGCCGGAGAAGGTCTCGCGGCGGACGTAGCGGCCGTTCTGGCCGTCCTCGTTGTTGGTGTGGCTGCGCACAGCCTGGATGGTCAGGTAGCCGTCCTGCAGCTGCATGGTGACGTTCTCCTTCTTGCAGCCGGGCAGGTCGACGTCCACCTCGTAGCCGCCCTCGATCTCCTTGACGTCGGTCTTCATCATGTTGGCGGCGCGGTGGCCGAAGGTGTTGCGGGTCTCGCGGTTCAGCTCGCGGTCCATATCGGCAAAGAACGGATCAAACCAATCATCAAACAGATTCTCATGGAAAACAGCAGGCAGTAACATAAGTCAAAACCTCCAATCAACGGCCCTTGCGGGGCCGGTATAACGATGTGGTCCGCCCAGCGGGGAAGGCGTTCCGCGGGGGCTGCGGCCCCCTGTGCCCTTCCTCCTGAGCACGGCTTTAGTATACCACCAGTTGTTAGCACTGTCAAGGTGCGAGTGCTAAAATTAATTTTCCCGTCACAAATAAGACATATTTCATGCAAAAAGGCCCTTACAGCAGCCCGCGGATCAGCTCGTCCAACTGCTCAAAGCTATACAGACGGTTGAATACTTCCAGCATTTCCTTTTTGGAAAGGCGCGGCGGCAGCCCCAGCGCAGCCAGCAGGCGGTACTTGCGCTGCGCCGCGCCCGCCGTGCCCGACAGGCCCCAGTCGTACAGATCGCCGTAGGTGACCGCACGGCCCGCGGCGGCGGGGGCCGGCGCGCCCGCCTCGGGGCCCAAAGCGTCCAGCAGGCTTTTGCGGATCAGCTCGTCCGGCACGCCCTCCACGCCCAGCAGCCCCTCCTTGCCGGGGGCGGCCTTGCGGCGCTCCTTGCCGGGCAGGGCCGGCACGTAGGCCTGGGCCACGTGCTGCGCGCCCACCAGGTTCGTGATGAAGGTGCGGATCTGGAAGCCCGCCCGGTCCGAGTCCGTCAGCAGGATCAGCCCGTTCTTCTCCGCCAGCTGCTTGAGCAGGCGCTGGCGCTTTTTGTCCGAAAACACCGCGAACCCGCCCGTCAGCAGGATCATGGCGTCGGTGAGGCCGGCCAGGC
>CALXGZ010000003.1 GCA_944387975.1 uncultured Faecalibacterium sp. | reverse complement strand
CCTTTCGATGTGACGACAGATGAAAGACCTTCTGTTGTTGATCGCACCAAAACAAAAGAAACATTGCGTCACGAAAGATAGGGTCCCGTGCGGGGGCTGGCCGAAAGGCCGGCCCTCGCATTGTTTGTTTGAGGGCTTTTCCTTACCACCCACCTGACCTTTACCCACGGGCTGACACTTGGCTCCCCCCGCGGGGGAGCTGTCGCAGGGTGCGTAAGCACCCTGTGACTGAGAGGGGAGCACGGGAGCTGACGTGAAGGAGAGGGGAGTCGCCGCTCGTGAACATCTTGTGAAAAATTAAATAAAATGAGCGATTTGCTGAATTATACAAAAAAGAATGGGGAAATTCTCTGCAAAAAATGTTGCGAAAAGGCTCGAAACGGTTTATACTGTGAACAGCTTGACTTGAAGAAAGTCGCCCGTCTTTTTGAGAGAAAGTGAGGAACCCCCATGAAAGAGCGAATGATCTCCCGGCGTACCTTTATGCGCGCGGCTGGCGCTGCGGCGGCAACGGCCGCTGTGGTCGGCGCGGCCCCCGCGGCCAGCGCGGCGTCCTTCTGGCCCTTTACGATGGACCTGCAGATCCTTGCCACCAGCGATACCCACGGCAAGTTCGACCCCTGGGACTATGCGGCCAACAAGGCCGACGCCAGCGGCAGCGTGGCCCAGCAGGCGACCGCCATCAAGCAGCTGCGCACGGCCGACACCCTCGTCATCGACGCGGGCGATACCATCCAGGGCAACTCTTCCCAGCTCTTCCTCGAGGACGACGTCCACCCCATGATCGCCGCCATGAACGCCATCGGCTACGACGTCTGGGTCACCGGCAACCATGAGTACAACTACGGCATGGATACGCTGCGCCACATCATCGGCCAGCAGAACGCCAAAGTGCTGACCGGCAACGTCTACGGCCCCGACGGCGCGCCCCTGGCCGACGGCTATACCATCGTCAAGAAGAAGGACGTCAAGATCGGCCTGATCGGCATGGTCACCCCCAACATCACCCGCTGGGACGCCGTCAACCTGACCGGCTGGACCGTCACCAACCCCGTGGACGAGTGCCGGAAGATCATCGACCAGATCAAGGACCAGGTGGACGTGCTGATCGGCGTCATGCACATGGACACCGAGAACGAGTACGGCGTCTACGGCTCGGGCGTCACCGACCTGGCCAACGCCTGCCCCGAGTTCGACGTCATCATCGCGGCCCACGGCCACAAGGAGATCCCCGGCCAGGAGATCAACGGCGTGCTGGTGATCGAGAACAAGAACGCCGGCGCCACCATGTCGGAGATCCACCTCCAGCTGCAGCGCCAGTGGAACGGCAAGTGGAAGGTCGCAGGCCGCAGCTCCGAGAGCCTGCAGATCGCCGAATATGAGGCCGACCCCGAGCTGGTGGCCCTGCTGGCCGAGTACGACGCCCGCGCCAAGGCCGACGCCGTGATCCCCATCGGCGAGCTGCGCGGCGGCAACATGGCCCCCGACAACGAGATCGAGAACATCCCCAGCCCGATGGTGCAGGATACCGCCCTGCTCGACTTCATCAACGAGGCCCAGCTGTACTACACCGGCGCGCAGGTCTCGGCCACCGCCATGACCTCCATGACCGGCCAGATGCGCGAGGGCACCATCCGCAAGTGCGACCTGACCAGCATCTACACCTATGAGAACACCCTGTACAAGCTGCAGATGAACGGCGCGCAGCTGCGCGACTACATGGAGTGGTCGGCCGCCTTCTTCAAGACCTGGCAGCCGGGCGACCTGACCATCGCTTTCGACCCCTCGACCCGCTACTACCTCTACGATGCCTTCGAGGGCGTCAACTACGACATCGACATCTCGCAGGAGCCGGGCAACCGCATCCAGAACCTGACCTGGCCGGACGGCACCCCCGTCGCCGACACCGACAGCTTCACCATCGCGGTGAACAACTACCGCGCCACCACCCAGCTGCTGATCGCGGCGGACATCTTCGCCCCCGGCGACGAGCTGCCCCAGCTGCTTGAGATGGACGTGCGCGGCGACGTGGGCGGCATCCGCGAGCTGCTGGGCGAGTACATCCAGACCGTCAAGGGCGGCGTCATCGAGCCTGTGGTCAACGGCAACTGGAAGATCGTCGGCAACGACTGGGACGAGGCCCGGCACGCCGAGGCGGTGGCCCGTCTGCGCGACGGCAGCCTGACCCTGGCCGAGAACTTCGACAGCCGCACCCTGCCCTCCGTCGCCATCACCGAGGCCGACCTGGGCTGATGCCCCGCAGCGCATAGCTGCCGCAAGCAAAACGAATCCACACAAATCCACAAAAAGCGTCTGCCTTCGGGCAGGCGCTTATTTTTTGGCGTTTTTATGGTGCGGGCCTCGCTGGCGCTCGGCTCTGCTTTCCGTTACGCCCGTTCTTCGGCCCAAAGTTGGTGGTAAGGCAAAGCCCGAAAAAAAGCCCCTAAAGAAAATAAAGCAAAAAAGGCAAAATACAAAAGAGGGGCTTGACACCGGGGGGGGTATGTTATAATGCTTTCGAAAGGAAAAGGACCAACCTTTCACCTGTTTTGGGTCTCTATCTTTTA
>CALXGZ010000002.1 GCA_944387975.1 uncultured Faecalibacterium sp. | reverse complement strand
TGCTGATGGTCTGGTTCATCTGCTCCAGCAGCTCGCTCATGCTGTACACATAATACGTATCTTCGTCCTGATAAATTGCGAAGAGGGCCTCCTCGATGGTGGCCTTGGCCTGGTTGGCGACGTTCTCGTCCGCCATGATGACGGTATAGGTATCCACCGTGTTGGTCTGGTTGATCTTCATCGCCACGGTGTAGGGGATGTAGATGCGGTCGTCCTCGCCGCCCTCCTGCAGCTCGGGGTCGCTGCCCTTGGCGGACAGCACGCCCACGATGCGGAAGCGGTAGGACCCCACCTTGATGTCCTCGCCGACGGCGTTGCCGTTGAAGGCCTCGCGGGCCAGGTAATCGCCGATGACGCAGACGTACTTGTTCTCTTTGATGTCCATGTACTGCAGGCCGCGGCCGTCGGCGATGGTGTAGTTCGCCATCGTGACGTAGTCCTCGTTGACGCCGTAGACGCCGGTATAGCGGTAGGTGTCGCGGCCTTCCTTGACCATCAGGCCGCCGGTGACCTGCAAATAGGGCGAGATATCGCGCAGATAGAGGGGGTTATCCTCCACCACGCCATACATGTAATCGACCGTGGCGTTGCGCGAGGACTTGCGCCCCCAGATGGACACCGACATGCTGTTGATGCCCATGGCCGAAAAGCTCTGGCGCACCGACTCGGTCATGCCGTTGCCCAGGCCCACGATGACGATGACCGCCGTCACGCCGATGATGATGCCCAGCATGGTCAGGATGGTGCGCATCTTGTTGCTCCAGATGTTTTTCAGCGCCAGGACAAAGGTATCCAGCAGAAGCATCAGCCCGCGCCTCCTTCCCTGGCACGCATTTTCTGGATCTGTTCCATCTGTGCCTCAAACAGGGGGCTTGCCACAAAGGCCTCGGGGGAGTGGGCGTCGCCGTCGTAGACGATGCGCCCGTCCTCCAGGCGGATGATCCGCGGGGCCTGCATGGCGATGGTGTTGTCGTGGGTGATCAGGATGACGGTGTGCCCCTGGCTGTTCAGCTCCTGCAGCATGGCCAGCACCTCGCGGCCGGTGTGGGTATCCAGCGCGCCGGTGGGCTCGTCGGCCAGGATCAGCGGCGGGTTGCGCACCAGCGCCCGCGCGATGGACACGCGCTGCTGCTGGCCGCCCGACAGCTGGTTGGGCTTGCTTTTCAGCTTATCGCCCAGGCCCACCTGCTCCAGCACGGCCTTGGCGCGGGCGCGGCGCTGGCTGCGGGGCACCCGCGCGTAGATCAGGGGCACCTCCACGTTGCCCATCAGGTTCAGCTTGGGCAAAAGGTTATACTGCTGGAAGACGAAGCCCAGCATCTCGTTGCGGACGGCGGCCAGCTCGTTGCGGCGCATCTTGCCCACGTCCCGGCCGTTCAGCATGTACGTACCGGCCGTGGGCACGTCCAGGCAGCCGATGATGTTCATGCAGGTCGACTTGCCCGAGCCGGACTGGCCCACGATGGCCACGAACTCGCCCGCGTCGATGCGCATGGTGACATGGTCCAGCGCCTTGACGACGGTGTCGCCCATATGGTAGTACTTGCACACCTCGTTGAATTCGATCAATGCGCTCATTGCTTCCCTCCCAAAGCGGGGGTGATCATGCCCAGGACCATCATGTCGATGCCGTAATCGTCGTAGCTGAAGGTGCCCATCGTGACATAGCCGATGATGTCGCCCTCCTGCAGGCCGCTGGTGATCTCGGTGTAGTTGTCATCGCTGACGCCGGTGGCGACCTGGACGTAGACGTAGCCCTCGGGGGCCGTCCTGTCTGTCAGGGCGTTGGCGGCGCTGGGCGACTCCTTCGTCACCAGCACCACGTCGCCGCGCTCGATGGCGGCGTTGGGCACGGCGATGGCGTCGGTGGCCTGCTCAACGACGATCTCGGCGTTGACGTTCATGCCGGGGCGCAGCGCGCCGTACTCCTCCACGCGGACGGTGACGGGGTAGGTGGTGGTGCCGCCGCTGGTCTCGCCCACCATCGACACGCGGGTGACCTCGCCCTGGAACACGCCGTCCACCGAGTCGCCGGTGACCGACACGCCCTGCCCGACGCTGATCTGGTTGATATCCAGCTCGTCGATGTTGATGGTCATCTCGAGGTAGCTCATGTCGTAGATGATGCACATATCCTTGCCGCTCTCGATGGACTCGCCGGCCTGGACGTTCTTCTGGATCACGGTGCCGTCGATGGGCGCGGTGATGGTGTAGTTGGACAGGGTGTCCTGGGCGTTGCGCATCGAGATCTCGCGGCTGCGCAGGCTCTCATAGGCGTTCTGGATGGTCTCCTCCAGGTCGTCGCCGGCCAGCTCCAGGACGATGCCGTCCTCCGCCACCGCGCCGCCCTCGGGCACGTAGATCGAGGCCACGGTGCCGGCGGTGGAGGCCGTCAGGGTGCGCTGCTCACGGTAATTGAAGGTCGCGCTGTTGGTCGAGCTGATGCCGTTGACCGTGGCGGTGGCCGACTGGGTGGTGTTCAGGGTGCCGGCGTTGGGGGTGATGATGGTCACGTTGCGCACCAGCACGTTGCCGGGGCCCAGCACGTCGCTGCCCGACACCTCGGTGACGGTGCCGTTCAGCACCTCAAAGGTGCCGTCCAGGGTGACCTGGGCGGCCTGCCCCACCGCGAACTGCGCCGCGTCGGCCGAGGGGAAGGTCAGCTGCAATACCATCTGGCTGGCGTCCTGGACGACGGCCACCTCCTGGCCCGAGCTGACCTCGTCGCCCACCTTGACGCTGAGGGTGTACACCGTGCCCGACACCGGCGAGCGGACATAGCGGTAATCCGCGATGGTGTCGTAGTTGCGCTGGGCCTGGTCCAGGCTGATCTGCGCCTGTTCGACGTTGGTGGATGCGTCGCTGTTTTCGATCTGGTACAGCTGCTGGCCGGCGGTCACCTCGTCCCCTTCCTCAAAGTCGGAGGAGAGGATCTCGCCCTGGACCAGCGTCTTGACGGTATAGCTGTTGGCGGCCTTCAGGGTACCGGTGGTGCTCAGGGTCTGGGCGATGGTGCGCCGCGTGACCGAGGTCTGGGCGTATTCGGGCGCCGCCTCCACGGTCTGGGCCTGGCCCGCCTGGCGGATGGCTATGGCCGCGGCGACGATCACCACGACGACAAGCGGGATAGCCCACTTGAGATGTTTTTTATACTTTGCCAGGCCCGGGCCGTTCTGGGCCGCGGCTTCTGCCTGGGCGCCCTGGCCGGCGGCTTCGCCTTTTTTGTGTTTCCAGGTCATTGAACTCTTTCCTCCTGATCTGCTGTCTGTCCCCCGCCGGGGGCATACCGGCCCCCTCTTATTGCGGAAGATCGCTCTCCTATTATAACACACATGGCGTCACTGACAAGAAGGAATACTTTTCTTTCATAGAATTTTTAAAAAGACATGCTTTCACATCGCAATTTTTTCATCCCTTTTTCACCCTTTCACCCCATTTGCCGTAAGCGGGGACCCGGGCGCAAAAAGGGCCGCCGCGCAAAGCGGCAGCCCCTTGGGTCGTGATGCGGTTTGTTTACACGGCGCCGCGCTTACCCGGCGTAGGCCGCGGCCTGCTGGCCCGCGATGCGGCCAAAGACGGTGAAGTCGGCCACAGCGTTGCCGCCCAGGCGGTTGCCGCCGTGGACGCCGCCGGTCACCTCGCCGGCCGCGTACAGGCCGTCGATGACGCTGCCGTCGCCGGCCAGCACCTGGGTCTGGGGGTTGATGGTCAGGCCGCCCATCGTGTGATGGATGCCGGCGGTGACCTTAATGGCGTAGTAGGGGGCGGTGTCGAGGGGGTTGGCGAAGCTGGTGCGGCCGAACTCCTCGTCGACGCCGGCTGCAACGGCGGCGTTCCACTTCTCCATGGTGGCGGCGAAGGCGGCGGGGTCGACCCCGATGGCCTCGGCCAGCTCCTCATAGGTCTCGCCGCTGAAGGTATAGCCGTTCTTGATATAGCCCTGGATGACGCTGGAGGCGTCCACCATGGCCTGGTCGATGATCAGCCAGCTGTAGCTGCCGGTCTGGGCGATCTCGGCGGCCGAGACCACGTCGCGGGTGCCCACCTCGTCGGTGAAGCGGTTGCCCTCGGCGTTGACCAGGATGGCGCCGTCGCCGCGCAGGCCCTC
>CALXGZ010000001.1 GCA_944387975.1 uncultured Faecalibacterium sp. | reverse complement strand
GGAAAAAGACCACCGTGTCGATCTGGATGGTGACATTGTCCCGGGTGATGACGGGCTGGGGCGGGAAGTCGCCCACCTGCTCTTTCAGGCTGACCTTTTTGGCCACCCGCTCGATGAAGGGGATCTTCACATGGAGGCCGGCCTCCCAGGTGGAGGAATAGACGCCCAGCCGCTCGATGACGAAGACGGTGGACTGCGGCACGATGACGATGTTGGTGACCACGATGAGCACCACCACCAGGACCAGCGCCAGGATGAGGAAAAACAGGACGACAGAACCGATAGGCATAGGGTTTACGCTCCTTTCTTCTCCGTTGTCAGTTGGGCCCGACGGGCGTTTCGGCGGGTGCGGGCTCGACGATCAGGGTGGTGCTGCGGATGGCCGCCACGCGGCACTTGTCGCCGGGGGCGAAGGCGGCGCCGGGCACGGCCTGCGCGTTCCAGTCCACGCCGTCCAGCCGGGCGCGGCCGGGGGTGTCGGCGTCGACGGGCGTCAGGATGGTGGCGGTGCGGCCGACGTTGAGGTCCCCGTTGGTGGGGGTCAGGGGGCGGCGCAGCCGGGCTGCCAGTGGCCGCAGGGCCAGCAGGCAAAGGATGCTGACCACCACGAAGACGGCCGACTGCACCCGCAGGCTGTCGGTGAATACGCAGCTGATCAGCGCTGCGGCCCCGCCCACGGCGAACCATACCGACACCAGGTTGAAGGTGGTGGCCTCGATGAACACGAGGACGATGGTGGCGACGAGCCACCCAATGGCTTGCAGCATAGGTACTCCTTCCTTTGGTGGGGCGCGGCGGGGCAGCCGCGCCTTACTTTTATCATATGCATTTCAGGGGGCATGTCAAGCGTTTTTGGCTGGAAGGGCGCTTTCAGCCCACAACTTTGGTAGATGATACAAAAAAACCCGGCACATTTTGGCGTGCCGGGCAAAAATTGCGCGCAATTTTTCAAAGAATGCCGAAAAGCGGCAGGGGATATCTCCGAAATTCGGACGTTTTGCCTGTGTTTACAGGTAGTCGAAATAGCTGTGGTTGGGGTTGTGGCCGCGCTCCTCCACGGTGATGGTAAAGCCCATGGGGTTCACCTCGGTGAATTTGCCGCTGGCGAGCCGCTCGACGATCAGGTGGTCGGTGCGGTTGGCGATGATCTCGGCTGCCTCATCTTCGCCGGTGCGCTGGTAGTGCAGGATGCCCCCCTCGGCCCGCAGCACCCGTATGCCCCCCTCGCGGAAGGCGTCGCAGCTGCGCCGCAGCTCGGCCAGCTGGCTCAGCACGGGGCGCAGCCGCTCCTCGTGGCTGTCCCAGAGGTAGAAGCCGCGGTTGAAGGGGTCGCGGTAGCCCTGCATGGCGATCTCGTCGCCGTAGTAGATGCAGGGCGCCCCCGGCAGCGTGAAGATGATGGCGTAGGCCATTTTCAGCAGGAGCAGCCCTTCCTCATAGGCCTCGCCCGTGACGCTGCGCCCACTCTGCCAGGCGCGGCCGCGGCCGTTCGCCGGCTCGTCGGCGATGGCGGTCATGGCGCGCTCGACGTCGTGGGTGGACAAAAAGTTCAAGGCCGTGTGCAGCGCCGGGCCGGGATAGTGGGAGCAGATGGCGAGGATCTCGTCCATCGCGTCCTCGGCCGGCTTGCCGCGGACAAAGTCCAGCACCGCGTTTCGGAAGGGGTAGTTCATGACGCTGTCCAGCCCCTTGCCCAGCAGGTAGGTCCGCCGGTGGCCAAAGCCGTGTTTGGTGGTGGCGTCCTCCCACACCTCGCCGATCAGCAGCTTATCCTCGCCGTGGGCCTTGACGGCGGCGCGGATCTTCTCGATGAAGCTGTCGGGCAGCTCGTCGGCCACGTCCAGGCGGAAGCCCGCCGCCCCGCGGCGCAGCCAGGTGTCGATGACGCCGCCCTCGCCGGTGATGAACTCCACGTAGGAGGGGTCCTCCTCGTTCACCTCGGGCAGCGTCCCGAAGCCCCACCAGCTGCGGTAGCCGTCCGTGTAGCGCGGGTCGAAGTCGTACCAGCTGCGGTAGGGGGAGCGCTCGTCCCGCCAGGCGCCGCCGCTGCCGTAGCGCCCCTCCTTATTAAAGTAGACGCTGTCCGAGCCGGTGTGGCTGAACACGCCGTCCAGAATGATGCGGATGCCGTAGCGCGCGGCGGCGCGGCACAGCTCCTCAAAGTCGCGGTTCGAGCCCAGCAGCGGGTCGACGTTCAGGTAATTGGCGGTGTTGTAGCGGTGGTTCGAGTGCGCCTCAAAGATGGGGTTCAGGTACAGGTAGGTGACGCCCAGCTGGCGCAGGTAGGGCAGCTTGGACTGGATGCCCTTCAGGTCGCCGCCGAAGTAATCGTTGTTCAAAAGGCCGCCGGTCTCGTTGGGCTCCCAGGCGGGCTCGGCGTGCTTGTCGGCCTGGTAGAAGCGGTCGGAAAAGGGGATGTGCTTATTCTCCTCTGCCTCGCAGAAGCGGTCCGGGAAGATCTGGTAAAACACACCGCCCTTGACGCAGCCGGGCGTCTTGAAATCGGGGTGGTAGACGGTCAGCTGCCAGCGCTCGCCGTCCTGCCAGGACAGCACGCCCTGGCCCAGCTTGCCCCGGTAGATGCGGCGGAAGTCGGTGTACAGGTCGAAGTAGTAGAAGTACAGCCCCACGTCCCAGACCTGGACGTCCACCGAGAAGTGGTTGAGGCCGGGGGTCTGGCCGTCGAATTTCATGCGGTAAAAGACGGGCACGTCCCCCGGGCCCTCCTTTTGCAAAACGAGGTGGGGGTCCACATAGCCCAGCGTTTGGGGGATAGTCAGGGCCAGGTGCAGCGTCTGCCCGGCGGGCAGCGCGCCGAAGGGGCGTTTATAATAGCTGTCGCAGCTGTTGAACAGGCAATCCAAGTGCGGTCGTTCCTTTCAAAAAAGCCAGGAGCAGACACAGCTCCTGGCTTTATATGGCTTAGAGGTCAGAATGATTCAATTTTGTTTGGCCGGCACGCTTATTTCACGGTGGGGGCGTACCAGATGTCGCGGGCGTAGTCCATGACGGCGCGGTCGGCGCTGAAGATGCCGCTGTTGGCGATGTTCTTCAGGCTCATGCGGGCCCAGCCCTCGCGGTCGGCGTACAGGCGCTGCAGGTCGGCCTGGGCGCGGCGGTAATCCTTGAAGTCCGCCATGACCATATAGGGGTCGCTGGTGAAGAGGTTCGAGGTCACCTCGTGGAAGTTCTCGCCGTTCCAGCCGCGCTCGAGGAAGTTCAGCACCTCGTTGGCGGTGTCGTCGCCGGTGATGAAGGAGTTGGGGTGGTAACCGACGCGCTTGAGGTTCTCGACCTCGCCCGTCAGCATACCGAAGATGATCTCGTTCTCACGGCCGGCGGCCTGGGCGATCTCGACGTTGGCGCCGTCCAGGGTGCCCAGGGTGATGGCGCCGTTGAGCATGAACTTCATGTTGCCGGTGCCGGAGGCCTCGGTGCCCGCCAGGGAGATCTGCTCCGACACCTCGGAGGCGGGCATCAGGTGCTCGCTGAGGGAGACGCAGTACTCTTCCAGGTAGACGATGCGCAGCTTCTGGTTGACGGCGGGGTCGTTGTTGATCAGGTCGCCCAGCTTGCAGATCATGCGGATCATCTGCTTGGCCATATAGTAGCCGGGGGCGGCCTTCGCGCCGAAGATATAGGTCTTGGGGATGAAGTCGGCGTTGGGGTTCGCCTTCAGGTACAGGTACTGGGCGGCGATGTTCAGCGCGTTCAGGTGCTGGCGCTTGTACTCGTGCATCCGCTTGACCTGGCAGTCGAAGATGGAAGCCGGGTCGATGACCTG